>NZ_KV795565.1:0-28281 GCF_001809035.1 Eikenella sp. HMSC061C02 | reverse complement strand
AACGCTGTACTGGTTTAAATTTAATTCACTATACAAGGGCTTTAGTTATATTTCCCCCTTGATAGGAGATGAAAATGTGCCGCAATTGTTCGCCATCCAACCCACTGGTCGACGGCCTGATGTTGGCTTGGACCGTCTTTGGCTTTCTATTGCTAATTGGGCTGGTGGCGATTGCCGCTATGTTGCTGTTGCAATAAGCTTTGCAGCATTGACCACGTCCGCTTCGGCGGGCGTTTTTCTTTATCTTTTTCTACCGGATAGGCAGCGCGGCAAGCTCTGTAGGCTCGGGTTAGATAACGACTCCTTAGTTATGCACCGATCGCAACACTTCCGAGTCGTGCGGCGGCAAAAAAGGCTACCTGAAAAATGAATTTCAGGTAGCCTACTCATTTGTGGGTGTAGGGTGTGCACGGTACGCACGCACACGGCTTTGGAGTAATGGACAACGGCATGCGTGCCTGCGGCACGCACCCTACACACCGTGCAAGCTTTTCTGCAATAAAGGCTACCTGAAACTTTAGCTACGCAAAAACTTCGCTGCGCTACGTTTTCAGGTAGCCTTTTCAATCAGCCAAACGGCCGGTGTTAAAACATCGGCTTATACGTGGCCAGCCAATAAATGGTGCAGAGGCAGCCGATCGATAGGGCATAGCCGATCCACCATTTGGCCGAGCGTGGCGGGCTTTTCAGGCAGAACATGCCCACCAGCACATACAGCACCACCAAAATCAGTTTCACGCCCAGCCAATCGGCATTGCCGAAAGGCACGTAGCGGGTGATGGTCATCAGCATCATGCCGGTGAAGAGCAGCAGGGTGTCGTTGATGTGCGGCACAAAACGCAGCACTTTGGGCACGGGGCGGCTCGGCAGGATGGTGCGCATCCAAAAGCGCAGGTTGAACAGAACCACGGTAATCACAACGAATACCAGATGGCTGTGTTTCACGATAAGGTACATGGGTGCTCCGAATGTTTTGATTGAGTGTGTGATGGGCGGCAGGCTACCTGAAAGTTGCGCGGCCGCCAATAGCCCGTTCGTGGGATACGGTGAATTTAAACCGCATCGGCTCACCTTCCCCATTCTTATTTTAAGCCACAATGGCTTTCAGGTAGCCTTACCAATCGTGGTCGATACAGCCGCGTTCATCGGCCAGACGGTAAGCAGCATCGAGCTGTGCCTGCATGGTGGGCGGCAGGGCATCGCGTTCGCCGCTGCGGTAGCGTTGCCAATAGGGCGAAAGGTTGAAGCGGCAGGTTTCGGCCAGCTCGCTCTGGATCATGATGAGGTGGCAGATGGTGTAGCCGAAAGCATCTTGCGCATCGAAGGCCGCCAGTTCGATCACGTCGCCCGGGTAGAAGGTTTGCCCCAAATCGGCGCTTACGTAGCCGTTTTGTTCATGCACGATTTGCTTGAGCGCGGCGACATGGCGTTCGGCTTCCATGCCGTAGTCGAAGCGGCTGATGCGGTGCAGGGTATCGTCGCTGGCCTGTTGGATGTAGGGAAACAAGGCAGGCGGAAAGGCGGAGGTGCTGGGTTTGCGCTTTTTAGCCATTGGTTTCAGGTAGCCTTTGGGTTGGCAGAGGCATTGTGCTTTTCAATCGCCAGTAAATAAGGCGGGCGGTTGCGGCGGTTGGTAAAGCCGTAGTGCAGCACGGCAAACTGTTGCTGCGGTAAGGCAGCCGCCCATTCGGACACAGCCTGGGCTTCGAGCGCACCCGCCTCGTGGCCGGGATAAAGCACCACGGCCAACAGCCCGCCGGGGCGCAGTATGTGCACCGCTTGCGCCAGGGCGGAAAGGGTGCTGCCGGTTTCGGTGGTGAGTGCTTTATTGCCGCCTGGCAGGTAGCCGCAGTTGAACACAATGCTGTGTACGGGTTCGTTTACATAGTGCGTCAAATCGGCGTGGCTGGCAGAAATCAGGCGCACTTGCCTTTCTTCTCTGGCTGCCTGCAACCGCGCCTGCGTGGCAGCCAAAGCCTGCGGCTGGATATCGAAGGCATACACACGCCCGCCGCTGCCCACGCATTGCGCCAAAAACAGCGTGTCGTGGCCGTTGCCGGCGGTAGCGTCCACCGCAATGCCGCCTTCAGGTGTGGCTTGGGCGAGCAGGCGGTGGGCGAAAGGAAGGATGTTGTCGAGCATAGAATAAAACGGGATAGCCTGATGGTATGTAGGGAAATTCGCTGTAGCGGCACGGGCTTGGAGTATAATGCCCGCCATCTGCACACACTTTTTTGAAAGGAGCTCAGCATGGGTATTCCGGTTATTTCCCCGCAATACGCGCAATATCTGCTGGATTTTGAAACACTCATCCTGCAAAAGCAAGCCGAAATCGAGGCCTGGTTCCGCAGCCAGTGGAAACGGCACAAGCCGCCGTTTTACGGCTCGGTCGACATCCGCAACAGCGGCTACAAAATGGCCAGCATCGATATGAACCTCTTCCCCGGCGGCTTCAACAACCTAAACACCCAATTCAGCCCGCTGGCCGCCGCTGCCGCCACCGATGCGGTAGAACGCTACTGCGAAACGGCCAAATCCGTGCTGATTGTGCCGGAAAACCACACGCGCAATACGTTCTATTTGGAAAACGTGTATGCCCTGAGCAATATCCTGCAACAGGCCGGCTTTGCCGTGCGCCTGGGCAGCCTGAACCCCGAAATCACCGAGCCGTCCGAATTCAAAACCGCGCTGGGGCACACCATTTTGCTCGAGCCCCTGCTGCGCACCCGCGAGCGCGTGCATCTGGCCGACGGCTTCTCGCCCTGCCTCGTGTTGTTGAACAACGACCTCTCCGGCGGCGTGCCCGAAATCCTGCAAGGCATCCGCCACACCGTGCTGCCGCCCCTGCACGGCGGCTGGACCACGCGCCGCAAAACCGCCCACTTTGCCGCCTACAATCAAGTGGCCGCCGAATTTGCCGAGCTCATCGGCATCGACCAATGGCAGATTAATCCCTATTTCGAGAAAGTGTCCGGCCTCAACTTCCACGAACGCGAAGGCGAAGACGCCCTGGCCGCCGCCGTGGAACGCGTGCTGGCTAAGATCCAGGCTAAATACGACGAAAAAGGCATCACCGACAAACCCTTCGTGATCGTCAAAGCCGACGCCGGCACCTACGGAATGGGCGTGATGAGCGTGAAATCCGCCGATGAAGTGCGCGCGCTCAACCGCAAAAACCGCAACAAAATGGCCACCGTGAAAGAAGGCCTGGCCGTAACCGAAGTGATTGTGCAGGAAGGCATCTACACCTACGAAACCCTCAACGGCGCCGTGGCCGAGCCGGTGGTGTATATGATCGACCGCTTCGTGGTGGGCGGCTTCTTCCGCGTGCACGAAGGGCGCGGTGCCGACGAAAACCTCAACGCCAGCGGCATGCACTTCGTGCCATTGAGCTGCAACGTACCGCAAACCGACAGCAGCGGCGACGACCCGGAATTCCTCGCCGGCAGCAAGCGCGTGTTTGAACAATGGCAAACCCTCGGCCTGCCCGACCGCAGCCAAACCTGCGACTGCGCCGGCAACCGCCTGTATGTGTACGGCGTGATGGCGCGCCTCTCACTTTTGGCGGCTTCGATTGAGTTGGATAACTACTGATATCGCCAGCAAAGGCTACCTGAAACTTTCGCTATGCAGCGTTTTAACTGCATTGAAGCCTACGCTTTCAGGTAGCCTCATGTTGCAGCCATGAGTAGCTGATAAACCAGTTCGCATAAACAAGCCGGCAAACCGTTCTTTGATACGGTTTGCCGGCTTATTTATTCTTTTCAGGTAGCCTGAGTTAAATCCAACCCAACGTATTGGCAAACACCAGCAAAATCGCCACCGGCGCGAGGAAGCGCAGCGCATTGAGCCACAGCGCAATCACAGCCTGCGGCACGCTGCTGCCTTCACGCATGTGCTCGAACACATCGCTCTTCTGCCGTATCCAGCCTACAAACACCGCCACCAAGAGCGAGCTGATCGGCATAATCAGCGCGGTAATCATGTAGTCCCACAAGTCAAACAGCGTTTTGCCAAACAGCTTCCATTCGGAGAGCACGCCAAACGAGAGCGCGGAGGGAATGCCGACAATAAAAATTGCCGTACCGATCAGCCAAGTGGTTTTGCTACGTTTGCTTTCATCTTCGCGGATAGCAGCGGCAATCACGGTTTCCAGCATAGAGAAGGCGGAAGTGAGCGTGGCAAACACCACCAACAGCATAAACACGGCAAACAGAATTTGCCCCAGCGGCAGCTTCATAAACACCGCGGGCAGCACCACGAAAATCAGCCCCGGCCCCTGCCCCGGCTCAAAGTTGAAGGCAAACACAGCGGGGAAAATCACCAAACCGGCCAACAAAGACACCAGCAAATTCATCCACATAATGCTGTTGCCGGAGCGGAACAAATCCTGTTTTTTGTCCAAATAGGCGGCATAAGTAATCATGGTAGACACGCCCAGGCTCAACGCGAAAAAGGCCTGCCCCAGCGCGGTGAGCATGGTTTGCGGCGTGAAGTGCGACCAATCAGGCTTGAGCAGGAAGGAGATGCCCGCTGTCGCACCATCCAGCGTGAGCGAGCGCACCGCCAGCAATAACAGCAACACAAACAGCGCGGGCATCATGTATTTGTTGGCCCGTTCGATGCCCGCCGCAATGCCGCTTTTCACCACCCACACCGTCATCAGCATAAACAGCCCCTGATAGGCGATTGAGCCGGCCGGGCTGGAAATCGTGCTGCCGAACAGCGCGCCGAAATCTGCATTTTGGTGGATGCTGCCGTCAAACGCGTGCACCACATAATTCAATACCCAACCGCCCACCACGCTGTAGAACGACAGCAAAATAAAGCAGGCAAACACACCCATGCGCCCGATCCACGGCCACAGGCTGTTTGGCGCGAGCGTTTTAAACGCATCCACCGCGTTTTTGCCGCTCTTACGGCCGATATAAAACTCGGCCAGCTGCACCGGCAGCGCCACCAAAACGGTAAACACCAAAAACATCAGCACAAACACCGCACCGCCATTGGTGCCGGCGGTGTAGGGGAATTTCCAAATTGCGCCCAAGCCGATGGCAGAGCCAGCAGCAGACAAAATAAAGCCGATTTTAGACGACCAGGAAGCAGGGGATTTCATAAAACTGCAATAATCCAAAACGATTCAGAATGGCGCGATTTTAACAAAAACAAACATCCCAACCGCCGCCAGAACTGTGCTTCTGCCGCATTACGCAGTTTTACTGCCCAAATCGGCCGGCATACAAGCTCGGCTGACAGATGTTTTCTATATTTATAGCATTTTATGCTATATAAAATTATAAATAGCAAGTTAATTGCTTAAATAATATGTTATAGATTATCAAACAGACAGTTATACCAATATCTCTAGTTTTTGCTGACTATAAAACAAGCAAGACAAAAGCTACCTGAAAGTTCAGGTAGCCTTTATTTCGCTCACCGTAGCAAGCTGCGTGTGTTTAAGCGTAATCGCGCAATTCTGGGTTGATGTCGGTTTGCGCCAGGTTGTTGGTGTAGTTGCACAGGGTGGCCAGCGCCACGCCCATCACCACTTCCACCGATTGCTGTTTGTTGTAGCCCGCGTCTAGAAAGGCTTGCAGCTCGGCATCGGACACCGCGCCTTTTTTCGCCATCACGGCTTGGGTGAAGGCGGCCAGAGCGGCCAGTTTGGCATCGTCGAATTCGGCGGGGTTCAAATTGCGCGAAGCTTGAACAGCTTTTTCGGAGAGCAGTTTTTTCAGCGTGGCGATTTTGGTGTGGCCGGCCACGCAGAAGCCGCACTCATTGGTTTTGGCGGCAATAATCTGCACCACTTCCACCTCGCCCGGGGTGAGGCTGTTGGCGGCGTTGAGCTTGCCCACTTCCTGATAAAACGCCAGGGCTTCGGGCGCATTGGCCAGCACGCCGATGAGATTGGGGATAAAGCCGTTGGCCTTCAGCACCGCCTCCACGCGCGGCTTGGCGGCTTCGGGAGCGGTTTCTACGGTGTGGACGGGAAGACGTGCCATGATTGGGTTCCTTTATGCTGTGTTGTGGGGAAAGCGGCATTGTAGCGGAAAGCGCGCCGGCGGCTAAATAACGGTTTGTGCGGATCGATAGAACTCAGAGGCATAAAGGCTACCTGAAAGCCGAAACCAACGCCATATCTGCGTTGATGCTTCGCTTTCAGGTAGCCTTTGGCATACTTGCTAAGACTTAAAACGAATACAGGTGCGGTAAGCCAAATATATGAATGGCAACAGAACCCGCCTGCGGCAACATAAAAGGCTACCAGAAAACATATTCAGGTAGCCTTCCCTCGCATAAGCCTTTAAGCCAACAAACCTTTCAGCTTGGCAGCAATCTCGCCTGCTGCTACCAATTCGGTTTCGCCGCTGCGCCGCTCGGTGTATTCCACTTTGCCTTCTTTCAGGCCGCGGTCGCCGATGGCGATGCGGTGCGGGATGCCCAACAGTTCGCTGTCGGCCAGCAGCACGCCGGCGCGTTCGTCGCGGTCGTCGAGCAGCACGTCCACTCCGGCGGCGGTGAGTTTGGCGTAGATTTTATCGGCGGCCTCGCGCACGGCTTCGGATTTTTTGTAGTTCATCGGCACGATCACGGCTTGGAACGGTGCCATGGCGTTGGTCCAGATGATGCCGCGCTCGTCGTTGTTCTGCTCGATGGCAGCGGCCACGATGCGGGTGATGCCGATGCCGTAGCAGCCCATTTCCATGATTTGTGATTTGCCGTTGTTGTCCAAGAACGAGGCGTTCAGGGCGGCAGAATATTTGTCGCGCAGCTGGAACACGTGGCCGACTTCGATACCGCGTGCGAGTTTCAGGTAGCCTTTGCCATCGGGGCTGGGGTCGCCGGCAATCACGTTGCGGATGTCGGCAAATTCGGGCTCGGGGCAGTCGCGGCCGAAATTGAAGCCGGTGTAGTGGTGGTCGTCTTCATTGGCACCGATCACGGTGTCGGCCAGTTTTTCCACGGCGAAGTCGGCATACACTTTGCCTTTGAAGCCCACCGGGCCGAGCGAGCCGCCGTTTGCGCCGAATTTTTCTTTAATGGCTTCGGGCGCAGCCATGGCCAGCGGGCTTTTCACGCCGGGCAGTTTCTCGGCTTTGATGTCGTTGAATTCGTGGTCGCCACGCAACAGCAGCAATACGAGTTCTCCCTCTTCTTCGCCTTCCACCACGATGGATTTGAGGGTGCGCTCAATCGGAATTTGCAAAAATTCTACCAACTCGGGAATGGTTTTCACGCCGGGGGTGTGCACTTTGGCAAGCGCGGCTTGCGCAGGGGCGCGTTCGCCGCTTTGACGCAGAGTGGGGGCGAGCTCGATATTGGCGGCGAAATCGGATTCGCTGCTGTAGGCAATCACATCTTCGCCGCTTTCGGCCAACACTTGGAATTCGTGCGAACCGGTGCCGCCGATGCTGCCGGTGTCGGCAGCCACGGGGCGGTAGTCAAGGCCTAGGCGGTCGAACACGCGGCAGTAGGCGTGATACATGGGCTGGTAGCCGTCGCGCACCAGCGATTCGTAGTCGGCGTGGAAGGAATAGGCATCTTTCATCACAAATTCGCGCGCGCGCATCACGCCGAAGCGGGGGCGGCGTTCGTCGCGGAATTTGGTTTGGATGTGGTAGAAATTTTTCGGCAGCTGTTTGTAGCTGGTGATTTCTTTACGCACGATGTCGGTAATCAGCTCTTCGCAGGTGGGGCTGAAGCAGAAGGTGTTGTCGTGGCGGTCGGTGATGCGCAGCAGCTCGTCGCCGTAGAAATCCCAGCGGCCGGATTCTTTCCACAAGTCGGCCGGCTGGATAACGGGCATCAAAAGCTCGATAGCGCCGGCGCGGTTCATCTCTTCGCGCACCACGGCCTCCACTTTGCGCAACACGCGCAAGCCCATGGGCATCCAAGTGTAGAGACCGGAGGCATTGGCTTTAATCAGCCCGGCGCGCAACATGAGCTTATGGCTGGCCAGCGCGGCTTCGGCCGGGGCTTCTTTGAGGGTGGAAATAAAGAACTGGGAGGCTTTCATGACGGGCTTTCTGCGGGATTAAGAACTAAGCGGAGAATTGTATCAATGTTTCAGGCGGGCTGCAGCATGAGACTACCTGAAAGCTGCGGTTTGGTTTTTCAGGTAGCCCGCAACACGGGCTACCTGAAAAAGCTTGAGCGGAAGCACTCAATTTCCCCTGCCCAGCTGCCAGACACAAGCCATACCAAGTATGCCAAGGCAGCTCACGCAGCAGGAAGAAATGAAGCGCTTCCGCTGTATTTGAGAATTTCAGGTAGCCTTTTGCCGTATCAACCGCCGGCCTTTTCCAGCTGCCGACGCATTTCGGTAATCACCGCGGCGTAGTCGGGCTGATTGAAAATGGCGGAACCGGCCACGAAGGTGTCAGCACCGGCGGCAGCGACTTCGGCAATATTGTCGGCCTTGATGCCGCCGTCCACCTCAATCAGGATGCGGCGGCCGCTTTCGGCGGCGTAGAGGTCGGTGAGCGAGCGTACCTGTTCGATTTTCTCCAGTGTGTGCGGAATAAATTTCTGCCCGCCAAAACCGGGATTCACCGACATCAGCAGCACTACATCGAGCTTGTCTAAAACGTGCTCCAACACATACACCGGCGTAGCAGGGTTGAGCACCAGCCCGGCACGGCAGCCGCTGTCGCGGATCAGGCTCAGGCTGCGGTCGATATGGCGGCTGGCTTCGGGGTGGAAGGTGATGATGTCGGCACCGGCCTTGGCAAAGGCCTGAATCATTTCATCCACCGGCTCCACCATCAAATGCACATCCAGCGGCACGGTGGCATAAGGCTTGAGCGCGGCGCACACCATCGGCCCGAAAGTAAGGTTGGGCACGTAGTGGTTGTCCATCACATCAAAATGGATCCAGTCGGCTCCGGCAGCAATCACGCGCTGCACTTCTTCGCCCAAACGGGCGAAATCGGCAGATAAAATGCTCGGAGCGATACGGTAGTGGGTCATGTTGGTGCTTTCCTCTATAAATGGGACTATAATTCATCGCACATCGTGCCAAAAACGTAGTGATTTCCACTACATTGTTGTTTACACAGGTTTACCAAGATTATACCGTGTTTCACGCCGTCATTCGTATACTGACAGCAATAAATTTACTTGGTTCGACACTGAATCTAAAGAGTTAATCCCATGACTCCTCTTCCCCGCCGCCAAACCCTTTGCCGGATTGTGTTTTCCACCGTCCTGCTCACTTCCGGCAGCCTTGCCTTGGCCGACAGCCCTAACTGCGATATGCGCCAGCTTGCGCTCAGCAGCAGCCAACAGGAGCAGCTGCGCCAAGTGCGCGCCGAATACCGCCAACGGATGGACAACCTCGTGGCACAATCGCGCAACCTGCGCCAATACACCACACAGGCTTCCAATTTGGTGCTCTCCGGCCCGGTGTTCGATGAAAACATGGCACGGCATTATGTGAACGAAAAATACACCCCGCAAATGCAGCGCGAAGTGGAAAACCTGCGCGCCCAACACGCCCTGCTGCAAATCCTCACGCCGCAGCAGCGGCAGGAATGGCGTCGGCATTGCCAGTATCAATAAAATGCCCTGCCCGATTGAAAAGGCTACCTGAAATTTCAGGTAGCCTTTATTGTTTGGCCGACGATGCAGGTGAGGCTATCTGAAAGGGTAAGCCTCAAATATAACTAAAATGAGGTTCTCGCAGCAAACCAAACCCTATCTCGCGCCGAAGCCGGTGATGATTGTTTTCAGGGTTTTAAACAGAATCAGCACGTCCAGCGCGAAGGAGAAGTGCTTGATGTAGTAGAAATCGTGCTCGATTTTTACTTGGGTTTCGTCTGTGTTGCCCGCGTAGCCCTGCATCACCTGCGCCCAGCCGGAAAGGCCGGGACGCACGATGTGGCGGTAGCCGTAGAACGGGATGCTTTGTTCAAACTGCTGCACAAAGGCTTTCTGCTCGGGGCGCGGGCCGATGAGCGCCATGTCGCCTTTGATGATGTTCCAAAACTGCGGCAGTTCGTCCAGCCGGGTTTTGCGGATGAAGCGGCCGGTGCGGGTAACGCGCGCATCGCCTTCCTGCGCCAGTTGAGCGCCGTATTTTTCCGAATCGCACACCATGCTGCGGAATTTATAAATTTTAAACTCGCGTCCGCCGCGGCCCACGCGGTTTTGCACAAACAGCACCGGCCCCGGGCTTTCCAGCCGGATGGCCAGCGCGGTGGCCAGCATCAGCGGCAGGGTGAGCGGCAGGCTGGCCACCACCATCAAGGCTTCCAGCGCCTGCTTAATCGCCATATAGGCCGGGCTGGGCAGCAGCGAGCCTAAATCGTTTTCATACATATGCCGGATTTTCACGCGACCGGTGAGAGATTCCTCCACCTGGCGGATGTTGTAAACCGCAATGCCGCGCAAGGTGCAATCGGCCAGGAAACGCTGCCAATCCGCCCCCAAATCGGGCGCATGCAGATTGGTTACCACCGTATTTACGCGGCCGGTTTCAGGTAGCCTCGGCTCGGCAAGCTCGTGCCAGCGGATGTTGGATAGTTGTGGCAAATCGCGCATGCCTTCCACATCAATATAGTACAGATGGCGGATGTGCCGCTTTTCCAGCCAGGTTTCGGCAAACAGATACAACACCGTAAGCGCAAACCCGGCGGCCAGGTAATACACCGAATACGGCAGGCGCAACATGGCGGCAAACACCAGCGGCAGCCCCAGCCCGATGGCCGACACCGGAATCACCGACAGCTTGGAACGCTCGCCGGGGAAACGCGTCAGGTTGCGGCTCAAAGCGTAGGAGAGCAGCAGGCCGGCCAAGAGCAGGCTGTAGCTGGAAAGATTGGTGGCCGTGGGATGAGTCCACTCGCGCGGCGGCCAAAACCACCACGCCGGCGCAATCAGAATCACTAAGGCAGCGGCGACAAAGCGCAGAATCATTTTTATCGTTTTCATTATTTCCGTTATTTCTCGTTTGGCAGCTGGGTCAATCCCACGGGCTACCTGAAATTATTTCCGCAACAACACCCGATACACCCACTGCCGCGCCCCGTTCGGCAGCAGCCGCACCGGCAATCGCAGCAGTACGTTTTTCGCCCACTGCGACGCGCTCAAAAAGCCCGCACGGTAGAAGCGCCGCTGCATGGCCAACTCGTTTTTCGCATACGCCCAACCGCCGCGCCGCCGATACATTTCATCGCCCGCACGCGCATACACCAGCACTTCGGGCAGGTTGGCGAAACGGCAGCCGTTCAGCAGCATACGCACCCACAAATCGTAATCCTCATACAGCGGCGCGTGCTGATAATTACCCGCCGCCAGCACGGCCGATTTGCGGTAGCACACCGTCATGTGGTTGATGGGATTGCGGCTTTTGGCAAAGCGGGCAATTTCCTCGTGTTCGCAGGGCACGCGACGGCTGTGCGCGGTATCGGCCGGCGTGTGTTCAAACTCGTCAATCTGGCTGCCGCACACGTCAAGCTGCGGGTGCGCCGCCACAAAAGCCAGCTGCCGCGCGAAACGCTCGGGGTGGCAGATATCGTCGGTGTCCATGCGGCACACCCATTCGTGCTCACAGGCCTGCAAACCGGCATTCAGTGCCCGCCCCAGCCCCACGTTTTGCGGCAGCCGCACAATCTTCAGCGGTAGGCTGGCTGAAAAGCTTGCCACCACGGCTTCCAGGTTTTCAGGTAGCCCGCCGTCATACACCAGCACGATTTCGTTTGGCGGCAGGGTTTGCGCGGCCAAGCTGACCAAACATTGGCGCAGATATTCCGGCTGCTCGCGTGCATACAGCGACATCAACACGGAAAACGGCGACGCGCTTTCCACCGAAAGGCTACCTGAAAGTTGGTTTTGCGCTGGCGCCATCATGCCGCTGTTCCTTCTATCTCGTCTAAAAAGCGCAGCGCAGTATCGTCGTCCACTTTGCGTGCCAGCCAGTTTGGGCTGTGGCGCAAGGCTTGCAGCTCGGCCAAAGTCAGCGTATCGGGGTGGTTGCTGCCTGGAGCGAAACGGATGTGGCGGCGGTTGCTTGGGTACAACGTGATGCCTGCCGTTTCAGGTAGCCTTTTTGCCAGATATTGGAAGAAATGCTCGTCCGGGCAAAGCTTCTTGCGGAAAAAGGTGCAGGCCTGTTCATCTGCCGCGTTCAGCAGGGCTGCCAAGGCCGCACGGTCGGCAGAAAACCATTGGCTGCCGGCATAGGCCGTTTGCGCGGCGGGCAGGATTTTATCGGCTGCCTGAAACGCTTTGGTGAGCAATTTGCCGGGCAGGCGGCGCTGCCAGGTGGTGTCGGCATGCGGCGTGTTGAAACGCACGCGGTAGCGCAGGCGCGGCTCGGCACGGCATTCCAGCAGCAGGCTGCCACGCGGCAATTCGGCAAATTCGCGCTCGATTTGCGCGGGGGCGTGCAGCAACACGCAGTTGCCGCTCACGAGGTGCACAAAGCGGATGTCTACATCGGCCAGCGCGGCACGCATCAGGTGCAGAGTGGCTTCCACCATGCTGAAGCCCGCCCAGTGGATATTTACGCGCTGCAGAATCAGGCTCGCATTTGGCGGCAGGGGCGGCAACGCGCCGATATCCGCCTTGGCATCGTAGTGCAGCAGCAGGCGGATTTCGGGGTGGCACTCGGCCAGCCGCAGCCAATACAGCGGCGGGCGGTGGCACAAAATTAAAAAGGCGCTGCTCATAACGCTAAACAGTTATCGTGAAACTCACTCAATATCGATAATCGGAATGCCCAACTGCGCCATCACTTCATAAATCCGCACCACGCCGGGCGTGTGAAAGGCGGCTTCTGCGGGGCGCACGGCATACACGGTAGTGCGCGGGAAGGCGTGCACATTCAGCGCAGCGGTGCTAACGAGGTGGTACACCTCGAAGCGGGTACCAGGCTCGCAGCGCAGGCTTTCCAACAGATAGTCTTCAAAAATCAGCGGGCTGGCAATGTATTCGGCGCCGGATACGCGGTAGGTTTCGCGCGGGTGCGGGAAATATTCGCCAATCTCAAAACGGCGCAGCAGGCTTTCGGCCAGCGCGGCGTTATCTGCCGCGTTGGGCAGCAATGGCTGGCCAAGCAGGATGCGGCGGGTACGGACGGGCGTAGGGTTTGCGGCAGCCTCATCGGCCGTATTTTTTTCAGGTAGCCTTTCGTTTAAGCCACACTCATTCACTGCCCCATTTTCGCTTCTCAGCACCTCTCTGCCTTCGCTTTGGCGAAGCCCACCTTGCCCGCTTTCAGGTAGCCCTTGCCCGGCTATCGCCCACAAATCCAGCGGCACGGTGGGCGCGGCAATATTGGGCTGGCCGGGATAGAGCGTGTGGTGCCGACGCGAGAGGCGGCGCAGGTCTTCGGTTTGCAGGCGGATGCCGCGCAGGCGGTTCATCAGCTGCCGCTGGCGGTTGCTGCTGTTGCGGTAGAGCACGCTGCCGGGAATCAGGTTGCCCGTGCCGTCGTCGAAGGTTTCCAGCGCGGCAAAGCGGATGCGGTTCAGCACATATTGCACGTTTGGATTATCGATGCTGGCGGCAAAGGCGGTGGCGTATTCTTTATCCAGCCCGCGCAACAGGCGGGGCAGGCCCAGCTCGCGCCGCCATTTGCTTTGCGGAATCAGGGCATATTCGGCATGGCGGCTGCCCGCAGAGGCTACCTGAAAATAATGCCGAAACTTAGCATTGTCCGCATCTTCGTAGCACAGCATCAGCAAATCGAACGGCTCTGCGCGCTGCGCCATCAGCCGCTGCGCCATCAAGGCCTGCAGGGGCGTGAGGCAGATGATTAAATTCGCCAAATCAGCCATACGGTTTCACCTGCCGGAACAATATCGGGAAAATCAGCGCGTTGCCCGCAATCATCGCCAGCGGCACCCATTGGATGCCTACCCGCGCGGTGAGCAGCAACACCAGCAAATAGCCGCCTGCCGAGAGCAGCGAAGTGAGCGCGATGCGCTGGTTTTGCGCGTGGTAAAACAAATAATTCACCTGCAAATAATAGGGCACAGTCAAACCGAAACCCAGCAAAAACAGGCAAATATAGTAATGCACCCCCGCATACTGCGCTCCGAGCAGCCACAAAAACAACTGCTCCGGTATCAACCAAGCCACCAATGCCGGCAAGGGCGCAGCCAAGAGCGAAAACAGCGCCCAGCGGCGTACCGTGGCCGCCGTGATTTTGCCGCTGCGCAAGGCTTGGTAGTAATACGGCACGGTGGCTTTGTTTAGCGCCATCAACAGCACGCCCAGCACGCTGGCGGTTTGGTAGCCCGCCGAATACACGCCCAGCGTGGCGGCGGAATAGCCCTGATAAATCACCACGCGGTCGAACTGCCCTTTCACATAATTGCCCGCATGGTGAATCACTAAAGGCAGACCGAGCGCGAAAATATAGCGCAAAGCCTGCCGCACCCGCCGCCGGTTGAATCCCAGCCGCTGCCCGGCACTGCGCCGATAAAGCAGATAAGCCACCAGCGATACCAGCACATTGCCGACAAACAGCGCCAAAAAGCGCCGCTCCACCGGATAATCCGCACTCATTTCCAGCAGCCACACCGTGAGCACGGTGGTGAACAGGCTGCTGCCGAACTGAATGGCCGTATAGGCCAAGGCCTGTTTGCGGCATTGGCGCAGGCTCAGTTGCGTGGCCAGCACCGTTTGCGCCGCCGCCGCACACACCACCGAGGCCAACGCCAGCGAATGCAGCTGCCACGCCGCCAACAGGCCGATAAACGCGGCAAAAGCGGTATACAGCGCGCCGGCATACACCACGCTGTGCAGATTGCGCTGGCCGTATACATAGTAATACCGCGTAACCGCGCCATCCTGGCTCATGCCGAAGCCGATGAGCAGCAGCGAAAACGCCGCCTGATAATACGACAGCTCACCAAACCCCGCCGTGCCCAGCTTGCGCGTGAGATAAGGCAGCAGCAGGAAAGGCATGGCCTTGGCCAGCATTTCGCCGACTAGGTAAATGAGGCTGTCTTTTAGAATCTTCATATAGGAACTTTTCAGGTAGCCCCTAACACTGCCGTAAGACTACCTGAAACTTTAAGCTACTTATAAAAATGAACACATGGAATTTTTGCCAATATAACTGAAATAAGTATCCTGGCTGCTGCTATAAGGGAAAGCCGAGTTTCAGGTAGCCTTCGCTATTCACTCCCTATTCACCTTTGCGCCTCATGCCGGCGCGGTCACTTTCTTTTCTTTGCTTCGCCAAAGAAAAGAAAGCAAAAGAAAGGCGACTGCGGGCACAGGTTTGGCTTCGCCAAACTTCCCTCTCTCCGCACGGTTTTTCGGGCGGGCTCGCAACTTGCGGCTGCGCCGCTTCAAACATGCAAGCCCTTGTTTCCCGAAAAACCGCGCTCCATTCGGCTGCGCCAGCAGAACAGGCACAACCTCAACTGTTTTCTCCCCATATTTTGTGTTTGATTTCACAAAAAGCGAATTCCCAGCTTCGTTGGTACTCATGTTTTCAGGTAGCCTCAAACACCGCCTTAAGGCTACCTGAAACTTTTTCTACTCTTCCACGCAATCCCAATCGGTGGCCGTATTGGCCGCCACATCGCGGCGCAGGCGTTTGCCGATGAGCGCGTCGTAATGCTTGGGCGCCAGCCCGTAGCCGGGGCGCACGCTGCGGATGCAGTCGGCGCCGATGGTGTCGCCCGCTTTCATATCCTTCACAAAATACAGCGAACGGCGGAACTGGATATTGCCCTGCTCGCTCGATTTCAAACCGTAATCGGCCTGCCCCAGCGCCTGCCAGGCGGTATGACTGCTGCGGCACAGTTCGGCCAAATCCTGCGGTTCTAAAGAAAAACTGTCGTCCGGGCCGCCGCCGTTTCTGTCTAGTGTGAAATGTTTTTCGATCACGCACGCACCGAGCGCCACGGCGGCGATGGCGGTGGTGTTGTCCAGCGTGTGATCGGACAAACCCACCGGCACGCCGAAGCGCTGCGCCATATCGGGCAGCGTGCGCAGGTTGTAATCCGCCGCCGGTGCGGGGTAGCCGCTCACGCAGTGCAGCAGCACCAATTCCTTGCAGCCGCCTTCGCGCGCGGCGGCCACGGCTTCGGCGATTTCTTCGGCATCGGCCATGCCGGTGGACACAATCATCGGCTTGCCGGTTTGCGCCACATAACGGATCAGCGGCAAATCCACCGCTTCAAACGAGGCGATTTTGTAAGCCGGGGCGTCGAGGCTTTCCAACAAATCCACCGCCGTAAAGTCAAACGGCGAGCTGAACATGGTGATACCCTGCTCGCGGGCAAAATCAAACAGCGGCTTGTGCCATTCCCAAGGCAGATGCGCTTTTTGATACAGCTCGTGCAGCGTTTGCCCGTCCCACAGGCCGCCTTTTATTTGAAACTCGGGCGCGTTGCTGCGCAGCGTGATGGTATCGGCGGTGTAGGTTTGGATTTTAACGGCATCGGCACCGGTGGCCTTGGCCTGTTCTATGATGTTAAAGGCGGTTTGCAGGCTGCCGTTATGGTTGGCCGACATCTCGGCAATGATATAGGGCGGGTGGGCAGCGCCGATGGGGCGGCCGTTGATTTGGAATGCGGGTTTCATGGGTGGTTTCGGTTTCAGGTAGCCTTCATGGGGAGGCTGCCGTTTTAGCGGTTAATACAAAAAATCTTCGGCACCAAGCACAAATGACAAGGCCTGCTGCGCCTCCTGCCCGGCTGCCTTATCCGCCGGGCGGAAACCGAGCCTGCGGTGCAGGGCCAGGCTGGCGGCGTTATGCGGCAACACTTGGCCGCGCACTTCGTGCATATTCAGGCGGCAGAAAGCGTATTGTAACGCCAGCTGCCCCAATGTGCCGCCGTGGCCTTGGCCGCGCGGGCAATCGGGCGCAAGGTAGAAGCCCCATTCGCAGCGGCCGCCGCCCAGGTGTTTGAAGCTGGCATAGCCCTGCGCCGTGCCGCCGGCTTCATACAGCAGCATAGTGAACTCGGGATTGGCCAGCTGGCGGGCAAACCATGCCTGATGCCCGTCCCAAGCGATTTCCCCGCTATCGAACATAAAGCGGCGAATCTCGGGATGATTGCGCCACTCAAACAGGCGGCGGCAGTCGGCAGGCGTGGCGGGTCGCAGCACGGCAGGCGCGAAATCGGCTAAATTATTGGCTGCCCGCAGCGCGCCGTGCCCATCGCACAGCGCGGCGGCGCGGCGGCTTTGTTCTGCCCGCAGGGCAGGCGTTTCGGCCAGCAGTCGGGTCAGGCTAGCAGGCAAATCCGCCATATCAGCCACGCTCGCCACGCCAGCCTGCTGCAAGGTTTCGGCGATGCCGCGTTGGTTTTCCGCCAACACCAGCATCATGGTGGGCAATCCCAGGCAGCAGCGTTCCCACGAAGTGCTGCCCGCCGCGCCGATGGCCAAATCGGCTTCGGCCATCAGTTCGGCCATATTGTTTGCGCCCACCAGCACGCGGCAAGGATACGGCGCGCCATCGGCAAAAGCCTGCACAGCAGCGGTGTGCGGCGCGGTTTTACCCATCACCACGGTAACGCGGCAGGCGGCAGGCAGGCTACCTGAAAGCGCCTGCAACACCACCAAAGTATGGTTATCCTTATCCACGCCGCCCAAGTTCACCAAAATATGCTTCAGGTAGCCTTTGTCGGCTTGGGCAGCACGGCGTTGCAGGCTTGCCTCGCGCCACGCTGCAAATTCTTCGCGCAGTAGGGCGTAGCGCGTGCCGGTGAGCAGGCGGCAGGCAGGCGGCACCAGGCCGACGTAATCGGCAGGGGTGTGGCCGAGGTTTTGATCCAGCAGCAAATCGGCGGCGTGGGGGCGGTCGGCCAAATCGTCTATCGCCATCAGGCGGCTGCCCGCGGCAGCTTTGGCGGCCTGCTCCCACTCGGCGGATAAGGCATAGTGGTCGCAAATAATCCAATCCGGCGCAAAAGCGCGGATATGCGGCACGCAATCGGCGGCATCCTGCGCCTGTGATACCGGCAGCCAATGGGCATGGGCTGGCTTAAAGTGCGTTGCTGTCTTCGCTTCGTTTTGGCAAAGCTCACTGCGTTCATTTCTGCTACGCAGAAGCTCGCTGAATTCGCGTTCAGGTAGCCTTCCGGCCTGCGGCGGCACGGGCAGCAACACCAAGCCGAAACCGGCGCGCTCGATGGTTTCGCCCAAATGGCCGGGTAGCGCACGGCAGATAAAACGCACCTCATGGCCGCGCCGCGAAAGCTCATGCGCCAGCGTGAGGCAGCGCATGATGTGGCCACTGCCGATTTGGAGGGACGCGTCTGCACGGATTAAAATCTTCATCGTTTGGTCTTTAATCAAGGGCTACCTGAAAGCGAACGCAGCCTTCTGTGTAGCAAAAACACAGGCTACCTGAAAACAGGAAAACCATTATGCGCACCATCACCCACAACCCGGCCGCACAACGCTTCGAATACACCGAACACGGCGCAACCTATTATGTGTCCTACCGCGCCGAAGGCGGCCTCTGGCAACTGTTGCACACCGAAGCGCCGGCCAGCCCCTACGGGCGCGGCATCGCTGCCGACATCGTCCGCACCGCGCTGGAAGAAGCGCGGCGGCAGGGCATGAAAATCCGTAGCGACTGCCCGTTCGTAATCGGCTATCTCGCCTTTCATCCCGAATTTGCCGATGTGGAAGCCTAAAGGCTACCTGAAAGTGAGTACCGTGCGCTTCTGCGCGGCAAAAGGCGCAGCGGGGCTTGCTAATCCGGCTAACCGCCCATCTCCTGCAACACCCGCCACATCAGTTCCGCCCGCGCCCAATCTTCCAGCGTATCAATATCCTGCACACGATAGCGCGGCAGTTTCAAGGCAGCAGAACGGCTGTTGAAAATCGGTTTTTCCGCCAGCCAAGCCTCGGCACTGCCCCAATAAAACTGCCCCGCATCGTGCCAGGCGTGCTCCAAATCCTGCGAGCGCACGGCAAAATTCTCCGGCTGAAACATCGACACGCCGCCCTGCCCGTCCAGCCGCAGGGCCCGCTGGATAGGAAAGGGGAAATCGGTTACCGAAAAGGCATAATCGCCGCCGCTTTGGCGCAGCGTATCCAGCCCGCGCTGTAAATCAGTTGGGCGCACAAACGGCGCAGTGGCATACAGGCAGCAGACTTCGGGCAAGGCTGGCTTGGGGTTAGCTGAACAATCCGGCTGCCCGCTTTTGCCGTGCAACAACCCGCTGCGCTCGCTTTCAGGTAGCCTCTCCGCCAACAGCGTGGCAACGGCATGACGCATCACAGCGCCGGTGGTGGCGAAATCATCCGCCAGCTCGGGCGGGCGCACAAACGGGATTTCCGCGCCGTATTGCCGCGCCACGGCGGCGATTTCTTCATCATCGGTCGACACCGCCACACGCGTAAAGCAGCCGCTCTCCAGTGCTGCTTCGACGGAATAGGCAATCATCGGCTTGCCGTTGAATGGCTTGATATTTTTGCGCGGAATGCGTTTGCTGCCGCCGCGGGCGGGAATGATGCAAAGGGTCATAAGATAGAAGTTTTAGCCGGCCTTTGGCAAGCTTGGCGAATACGGTTTATTAAGGCGGAGATTATAGCTGATTTGGGCAGGCAGCCGCAGCGGTTTGCGATGGGTGCAGGCAGGGATTGCGGTGGCTGCAACAAGGGTTTCGGCGGAGCCTTGGTATGGCAAATATAAAATCCGACCGTTTATCAAAAAGGCTACCTGAAACTTTTCAGGTAGCCTCAAATTTATGTGCGGCGCTTCAAATATGCCGATACACCTCATCAAACGGCAGGCGGTAGCGTTCGCCCCAAATGCCGTGGCCTTCTTTGCGGATACCGCAGGAAACAACCATGTTGATTTCCGCGCCGCGCGGCAGGTTCAGAATACGTTTCACGCGGCGGCTGTCCAGCCCTTCCATCGGGCAGGTGTCGTAGCCGGCTTCGGCCATGGCGAGCATGAAGGTTTGTGCCGCCAAGCCGCAGCTTTTGTGCACCACGATACGCATATCGGCTTCAGACACGTCACGCATCATCGGGCGGAACAAGCCGATGCTCCATGAGAGCATTTTGCGGAACGCACCGAGCAGGCCGAAGCAGCGAGCATAAACAAAGGGCATGAGTTTGTTGCGGTAGCCTTCTTCCGCCTGAATGCGTTTGGCCTGTTTTTCGGGCGGACTGTTGCGTTGGATGTTGCCGCGCTCAAAATCGAGCACGGTTTGGGCGCGGCTGCGGTGCAGGTCTTGGCGGGTAACGAACACCACCATCTGCGGCGCGGTGGCGGCGGCTTTTTGGCCGAGGCAGGCTTCGGCGAGCTGCTTCAGCACGGCGGCATCGGTGATGTGGTAGAACTCGTAAAGCTGCATATTGGAGCTGCTGGGGGCCAGCTGGGCGAGGCGCAGGCATTGGCGCACGGTGTCGGCATCAATGGGTGCGTCGCCGTAGTGACGCACGGAGCGGCGGCGTTCGAGGGCTTGTTGCAGGGTCATGATTACTCCTTCAGGTAGCCTGAAAACATTATTTTAAACAATGCTTAAAATGATTGCATTAATCCTTGGCAAGTGCAGGCGGTGGCCTTGCACCATTCGGTGCCTTACTCTGCCACCGGGCCGCGTTGAAACACCAGCCGCAAATCTTCTCGGCAGCTGCCGGAGAGCGTCCACACGGCGGTATTCGGCATAGGCAGGGCGGTTTGAAAAGCACGGAAGGCAGCCATATCGGCAGGAGAGGCTACCTGAAAGCCTAAAAGTTTCCAGGCCAATAAGGCAATCCAAATCCCGTGGCCGAACAATAAGCTGCCATCGGGCAACTGATGCCATTGCTGCAAAAACGCTTCCAGCCGTGTATCGAAATCGGCAAAGCTGTCCGCGCCCTGCCCCACTCGCTCGTCCACATCGCCGCGCTGCCAATAGGCTTGGGCAAGAGGCTTGCGCTCGCCAGGGCTGAGCTTGGCGATCAAATCGAATGGCAGATAGGAAAATTCGTTTAAACAGGGCAACTCAGCGGGCTCGATGCCGTAGTGCCGGCAATAGGGCGCGGCGGTTTCGTGGGTGCGGCGCATTTGGGATACAAACACCGAGCGGCTTGAGGGTTTGCCGTGCGGCGGCGCACTATTTTCGTGTGGACGCAACTCGCTGTGTTTGCTTTCAGGTAGCCTGGCAACGAGTTCGGCGGCTTGGCGGCGGCCGATGTCGCTCAATGGAAGCTCGCGGTCGGGCAGCGGCGCACCGCCGGCGTTGGCGTGGCTTTGGGCATGGCGGATGAGGTAGAGAGTTTTCATGTTTTTCTGTCCCATCTCATAAGGATAGTTTTCAGGTAGCCCACAATCAAAGCAACCACTCCACTCCCTGCCAAATCAAAGCATAGCGGACAAACTTGCCCACTGCCAGCGCTGTGGCGCATGCCCACGCGTTCAAACGCAGCCAGCCGGCGGCCAGGGGCAAAGCATCGCCGGCCACGGGCAGCCAAGCCAAAAGCAGCAGCCATGCGCCGTACCGCTGCAGCAGGCTCACGGCTCGGGGAGACAGTTTGCTTTGGCCGCGTTCCGGCAGTTGGCGGCCGAGCCAATAGGAAGTGAGGCTGCCCAAGGTGTTGCCGCTGCCTGCCGCCAGCCAGACCGCCCACGCGGCTTCTGGGCGCTGCCATAAGAAGGCGGCAAATGCGGCCTCAGACGTGCCAGGCAGCAGCGTGGCGGAAGTGAAAGCGGAAAACCACAGTGCGGCGAGTAGGGAGAAATCAGACATCATCAATGGCGTTGCAGGCTAGCTGAAAAATGAAAATAAGGTTTCCGAAAAAAGCCGAGTTGCGGCGCAGCTAAAACCAGAACACCCAAGCAAGCAGCCAACAGGTTTAGGCTATAATCAGGGCTTCATTTTACAAGGAAAACGCCATGCCCCACACCCTGCCCCGCGGCCTTTACCGCCACTACAAAGGTAATCTCTACGAACTGCTGCACACGGCGCGGCACAGCGAAACGGAAGAGCCGCTGGCGGTGTACCGCGCGCTCTATGGCGACTACGGCGTGTGGGTGCGCCCGCTGGCGATGTTTGCGGAGGAAGTGGCAACGGAAAACGGCTCTGTGGCGCGGTTTGCGCTGGTGAAGGCGTTTGACTGAGCGCAGAAATACAAAAGGCTACCTAAACATACGGCGCAATGCAGTCAAAATGCGTTGGATGTGTTTCAGATAGCCTTTATTGCGTTTTGAAGGCTACCTGAAAGTGCCCACTTGCTTCTGCGCCAAACCGGCTTATAACCGGCAGCAATTTCCATAAAAGTAATCATTCTTTCACAAAATGCCGTGTGCTTGATACAGTTTGCCAACGTTGAACTGCCGATAAGGACAAGCCATGAATTTTGTGAAACCGGAACATTTGCGCGACTTCTACCCCCATGAAATCTTGCAGGATTCTCTGCAGAAAGCTCAGGCCAAATCAGGCTCGAGTCTGAAAACGCTGGCGATTTTGAGCTTTCTGGGCGGCGGTTATGTGGGCTTCGGCTATTTGGCGTTTTTAAAAGTGGTTACCGGCATTCCGCCCGAATGGCCGGGCCTGGCCAACTTGCTGGGCGCGGCCGTGTTCCCTATCTGTCTGATTTGTATTTTGATTGGCGGCGGCGAGCTGGCCACGGGCAATATGATGCTGATGGGGCTGGGCTGGTTTGGCAAAAGAATCAATGTGGCCAACCTGATGCGCAACTGGCTGATTGTGAGCTTGGGCAATTTGGCCGGTGCTTTGTGTATGGCGTATTTCCTCGGGCATTTCGTGGGCTTGACCGAAGGCGTGGCGGCGGCGAAAACCGTTGCCATTGCCGAAGCCAAGGTGGGCATGAGCTTTGGCCGTTCGTTTGTGTCGGCCATTGCCTGCAACTGGATGGTGTGCATGGGTATTTGGTTTTATTTCGGCGCGAAGCAGACTTCGGGGCGAATTTTGGCGATGTGGTTTCCGGTGATGACCTTTGTGCTGATTGGGCTGCAACACTTTGTGGCCAATATGTTTATCATCCCGGCCGGCATTTTTGCGGGAGCGAATGTGTCGTGGGGGCAGTTTTTTGCCAATATGATTCCCGTGTTTCTAGGCAATGTGGCCGGCGGCACGGCGTTTGTGGCGGCTTCGTATCTGCACGCGTATAAGCATTTATTGAAAGACGATTATTCGATTTAGCTGTCATACCATGCGGTTAAAAGGCTACCTGAAAACCGGTTTCAGGTAGCCTTTGTCGTGTTTGCGGTCACTAGCTGAAAGCCCGCTCCAATGCTTCCACTACTTTATCCTGTTCGGCTTCGGTCAGCCCGAAATACAGCGGGATGCTGATTGCGCCAGCGTAGTAGGCTTCGGCGGCAGGGAAGTCGCCCGGCTTAAAGCCGAAGTGTTGGCGGTAATAAGGCTGGGTGTGCACGGGAATGTAGTGCACATTGGCGCCGATGCCGTTTTGCCGCAGGAAGTCGAACACCTGGCGGCGTGTTTTGCCGCTGTCGGCGCGCACTTGCGCGGGATAGAGGTGCAGGGCGGAGCGGTTTTGCGGGTTGCGCTGCGGCAGAATAAGCGGCAGGTGGGCAAGCAGGCGGTCGTATCGCGTGGCCAGATCGTGGCGGCGGGCGACGAATTCGTCGATGCGGGTCATCTGGCTCACGCCGAGGGCGGCTTGCAGTTCGGTCATGCGGTAGTTGTAGCCGAGGTCGATTTGCTGGTAATACCAAGCGCCGTCCGGCTCTTGAGCCATTTCTTCGGGATTGCGGGTGATACCGTGGCTGCGTAGCAGGGCGAGTTTGGCCGCAAGCTCCGAGCTGTTGGTGAGGGCGGCACCGCCTTCGGCAGTGGTGATGATTTTGACGGGGTGGAAACTGAATACGGTGATGTCGCTATATTGGCAGTTACCAACTTTGCCGCCCTGATAACTACCGCCGACGGCGTGGGACGCGTCTTCGATGATTTTGAAACCGTATTCTTTTGATAGTTCGTGTATTTTCCGCATATCGCAGGGTTCGCCCGAGAAGTGAACTGGCACAACGATTTTGGGCAGGCTACCTGAAACTTTGGCTGCTTTCAGCTTGGCTTCCAGCGCGGCGGGGGACATATTCAGCGTGTTCGGATCAATATCTACAAAATCCACGTCTGCGCCGCAATAGCGGGCACAGTTGGCGGAGGCGGTGAAGGTGATGGGGGATGTCCACAGGCTGTCGCCTTTGCCTAAGCCGAGGGCGAGGCAGGCGAGATGCAGGGCGGAAGTGGCACTGTTTACGGCCACGGCATGCTGCGCTCCGCAGTAGTTTTTCAAGCTGTCTTCAAAGGCAGGCACTTGCGAGCCTTGGGTAAGGAAGTCGGATTGGAGCACACGCACAACGGCGGCAATGTCGGCTTCGGAAATGGTTTGGCGGCCGTAGGGGATCATTTGGAGTCCTTGAGTTGGATAGATGGGATTTGTTGTGGAAATGGCTTTTCTGATGCGTAGCTGCTGGGATTTTATTTTCAGGTAGCCTGTACGAATGCAGGCTACCTGAAATTAGGTTTTAATTATTGCCCATATTCTCGTTTATCATCGGCTGCTCCTGCTCTATTTGCTGAGGTTGTTGCTGCTGCATAGGAACAGGGGAAACTCGTGGCTGAGTAACTGTTGTAGGAGCTCCTTGTTTTACACCACTTCGTCCTAACAATTGATCAATGACAGGTTCCATTTTGGTTTGTGTAGAAGCAAATTTTGTCAATGCCAGACCGCCACCGCCTCGCAAATGATATTCTGCCTGCGCAATTTGTCTTCCTTCTTTCCAAAGATATAATTCGGCATGTGATAGGTAAGTAGTTACGTCCCAAGAACGCAAAGCAGTATAAGTCATAGAATAAACACAACCTTGTGCTGATTTATTTTCTACAACTTGCGACTGAATATTATGATATGCCAACCGATTTTGCAGTACGCTAACAAAATCTCTAACCTGCACACGCGGGTTATTCTCAATACAGATTTCCCTGATATCTTCAGCTGCACTAACAGGTTGAACCGTAATCGATGTACATGCAGAAAGGACGGTTGCTCCTAGCAATGCTGCCAAAAGTCTCTTTTGATTTGAATACATAATTTTCTCCTTTAAATGTCTCCATCATAAAATTCAGGCTACCTGAAAATTGTTCAACTAGTTTTAACTTCATTGAAGCTGCTCTTTCAGGTAGCCTTCTCTATCAAATCGCGCCGATTTTCTCTTTGTTCGCCGCAATCCACGCCTGCAATTCCTCCCGCGTCATCCATTCCGTGTTGTTGTCGCTGGCATACACGAAGCCTTCGGGCACTTTCACGCCGTTTTTAATGCGCTCGGGCGTTTCGTCCCAGCCGTTGATGGCGGGCAGGATTTTGAAGTGTTCGGGGTATTCGTAGGTGTGGAACGAGTCTTCCGCGCCAATCATCTGCTCGTGCAGTTTTTCACCTGGGCGGATGCCGACGGTTTCCTGCGCGCATTCGGGGGCGGCGGCGGCGGCCAAATCGCAAATGTTCATGGACGGGATTTTTTTCACATAAATTTCGCCACCCACCATGTCGTCAAACGCGTGCCACACCAGCTCCACGCCCTGTTCCAGCGAAATCATGAAGCGGGTCATGCGCGGGTCGGTAATCGGCAGCGTGCCGCGTGCGCGCTGGGTGAGGAAAAACGGGATTACCGAGCCGCGCGAGCCCATCACGTTGCCGTAGCGCACCACGGCGAAGCGGCAGCCGTGTTCGCCGGAATAGGCGTTGCCGGCCACGAAGAGTTTGTCGCTGGCGAGTTTGGTGGCGCCGTATAAATTGACAGGGCTGCTGGCTTTGTCGGTGGACAGGGCGACGACGCGCTTCACGCCTTTGTCGATGCAGGCGTCAATCAGGTTCATTGCGCCGTTGATGTTGGTTTTCACACACTCGAACGGGTTGTATTCGGCGGTGGGGACGATTTTGGTGGCGGCGGCATGGACGACGTAATCCACGCCGTCAAGCGCGCGGTAGAGGCGGTCTTTGTCGCGTACGTCGCCGATGAAGAAGCGCACGCGTTTGTCGCCCTGAAATTTTTTCGCCATTTCCCACTGCTTCATTTCGTCGCGGGAGAAGATGATGATTTTCTTGGGATTGTATTTGGCTAGGGTCATGGGCACGAAGGTGTTGCCGAACGAGCCGGTGCCGCCGGTTACGAGGATGGTGGAATTAGAAAGCATGGATAACCTGTTGTTTTAGCTTAATAGGACAGCTGATTCCACCGCAAAATCATCTTAATGGAAACAGCGTAATATGAAGTGGCGGATTATAGCACCGGCATCCAACGGCTTCTATCGTGCCGCAGGCTACCTGAAAAGTGGCAGCACAGCCTCTCCAAACTACACTTATAGCCGTGCCAAAGTAGGAATAACAGTATATAGACTCCCCCACGTTACTCCTCTTTAGAGTAGCCATGCATTACAATGATGCTTTTCCCCTACTCCACCCTACCGCCTATGTCTGCCGCCCAAGACCTTACCCTGCTCCTCGTGCGTGACGCTGCCGAGCCGGAAATGTGGATAGACATTTGGGCACGCAGTTATCCGCTGGTGCAACAAGTATCTTGCGCTGCCGATGAAGGCATTGCCCAATGGCAAAGTAAAATCAACACAGCGTGGCGGCTTATTCCCGGCCAGGCCATGATTGTGGCACACGGCGCAGGCGTACCGGCCGTCATGGCCTGGCAGTTCCAAAATAGCATGCGCAGCCAACAACGCATTTGCGGCATGATTTTGGTCTCTCCCCTGCAATCTGCCTGCATGGATGATGAATGGCATACCTTGAAACGCGCCCGTACCAACTGCAAAGCCGCTTTAGTAATTGGGCAAGATGAAAATCCACTGTGCCCAACCGACTGGGCAAGCGATACCGCCACCATCTGGCAAGCCAGGCTGTTACGCGCACCGCAGTCCGGCCACCTCAACCAGCGCTTGGGCGGCTGGCAATGGGGCATGCGGCTGATGCAGGAAATGTTGTGGGATGACTAATATCCTTGGCGCTACGGGCAATACGGTTTTCAGGTAGCCTCTACACTCTTTGTTGCGTCTCGCATGCGTCAATTAAACCGGTATAAAATAAATATAATCGGTTGAAATTATGTATATTATCTCCACCAACGCCTGTCCAAACAATGTTAAACGGTAGCAACAATTGAAAGCTTATCTATATATACGGCTTTCCTCCCTGTCTTGCCTTACTGCAACAATGTATAGGGATTACGCCATAAATTCCGTTTCCGCTCAGGATAAACATTGACAGTAAACCGCTTAATCTTTAAAATTAAAGTTTTCTTATATTAATTTGGATTTTCCTGCTATGAAAACCTTCTCAGCCAAACCGCACGAGGTGAAGCGCGAATGGTATGTCATTGATGCCCAAGACAAAGTTCTGGGTCGCGTGGCTACCGAAGTCGCCCGTCGCTTGCGTGGCAAACACAAGCCCGAATACACCCCGCACGTAGATACTGGCGACTACATCATTGTAGTTAATGCCGACAAGCTGCGTGTTACCGGTGATAAAAATGAAGGCAAAATCTACTACCGTCACTCTGGCTTCCCTGGCGGCATCTACCAGCGCACTTTCCGGGAAATGCAAGACAAATTCCCCGGCCGCGCTCTAGAACAAGCTGTTAAAGGCATGTTGCCTAAAGGCCCCTTGGGCTACGCCATGATCCGCAAGCTGAAAGTGTACGCTGGCAGCGAACATCAGCATGCCGCCCAACAACCCAAAGTATTGGAAATTTAAGGACACCATTTTATGAACGGTAAATACTACTACGGCACTGGCCGTCGCAAGAGTTCTGTAGCCCGTGTGTTCCTGCAAAAAGGTTCCGGTCAGATTGTGGTAAACGGTCGCCCCGTTGACGAATTTTTCGCTCGCGAAACCAGCCGCATGGTGGTGCGTCAGCCCTTGGTTCTGACTGAAAATGCTGAAGCATTCGATATTATGGTAAACGTGTGCGGCGGCGGCGAAACCGGCCAATCCGGTGCCATCCGTCACGGCATCACTCGCGCCCTGATCGACTATGATGCAGGTTTGAAATCTGCCCTCTCTCAAGCTGGCTTCGTTACCCGCGATGCCCGTGAAGTGGAGCGCAAGAAATTCGGTCTGCGCAAAGCACGTCGCGCCAAACAGTTCTCCAAACGTTAATTCGTTTATATTGCAAAAGAGCCGGCTTCCCCGGCTCTTTATTTATACACAAACATTTAAGAGGCTACCTGAAAATCTCAGGTAGCCTTAAATGCTTAAAGAATACTATTTATGACGCCCTACCTTGTTCACCTAGCTAGCTGCCGATTATCCAGGAGAAGGTAAGGCCGGACAGCGTGGTTTATACTGATTGCCACAGTGCCTACAATGTATTGG
>NZ_KV795564.1:27663-51219 GCF_001809035.1 Eikenella sp. HMSC061C02 | reverse complement strand
CGGCAGAACGGGCGGTAACTTCGAGTACAAAAAAACGAAGTAGTTCTTTCTGTAATTTTTTCTTTAATTTGCAGTGTGTTATCTTCATATTTAGAGGGTAACATATCTGCTAATCTAGTACAGCCCCAAAATGAATGAGTGGAGAGGATAGAGAAGAGAAGAAAAGAAAAGAAAAGAAAAGAGAAGAGGCTAGCGGAGTGTAATATTCTGCTAGCCTCTTGCGCCTTGGACGGAAATTATTTGATCTGTGTATAGAGTTGGATAACCGGGGCTTTTTCGCAGGCTTCTACCAAGGTTGGCACAATGCGGGTAAAGTGTGCAGAAGCGGAATGGGTATCCAATACAGCCTGGTTTTGCCATAGCTCGATAAAGCTGACTTGGTTGGATTGTTGGGTATTTTGGTATAAGTGGTAAGACAGGCAGCCGTTTTCCTTGCGAGTTTCGGCAATCAATTCGTCGCAGTGTTGCAGGAATTTATCCAGTTCGGCGGGTTTGACTTCGAATTGGGCAACTACAGTAATCATAATGACTCCTTAGTGTTATTTGGGTAGATGATGGGTAGCATTTGATTTAGGCTACCTGAAAGCAGTGTAACAGATTTTCTAGTTAAAGCCGCCGATTTCTTCATGCCGCATGCATTCAGCTTGCCGTGCTCCCATATTGTTTACTGCTTTGCTGCTTTATACGTAAAATGGACGTAGTCATGGTTAGTTTCTTTGGTTTTATTTTCTTTACATAAGGATAATAAAGGCTACCTGAAAATTTGATTTCAGGTAGCCTTTCTTTTATGACAGGGTTAATACCTATGTTTAGCCTTCATAGTGCTCGATACTGGGGCAAGAGCAAACCAAGTGGCGGTCGCCGTATACATCATCGATACGGTTTACGCTCGGCCAGAATTTGTTCTCGCGCACATAGGGCAGGGGGTAGACGGCTTCTTCGCGGCTGTAGGCACGTTTCCATTCGCCGGTTACATCGGCGGCGGTATGCGGTGCGTTGACCAGCGGGTTGTCGTCTTTCGGCCATTCGCCGCGCTGTACTTTCAGCGCTTCCTGCTTAATCTGTTTCATCGCAGCGATGAAGCGGTCGAGCTCGGCCTTGCTTTCGCTTTCGGTGGGCTCGATCATCAGCGTACCGGCTACGGGGAAGGACATGGTCGGGGCATGGAAGCCGTAGTCCATCAGGCGTTTGGCGATGTCCACTTCGGTGATGCCGCTTTCGGCCTTGAGCGGGCGTAGGTCGATGATGCATTCGTGCGCCACGCGGCCGTTTTTGCCGGTATAGAGCACCGGATAATCGGCGGAGAGCTGCTTAGCAACGTAGTTGGCGTTGAGCAGGGCGGTTTCGGTGGCTTGGCGCAAACCGTCTGCCCCCATCATGCTGATGTACATCCAAGTAATCGGCAGGATGCTGGCGGAGCCGTAGGGTGCGGCAGATACGGCACCCATGCCCACAGTAGCACCTTCCACCGGTGCCACAACGTGGCTTGGCGCAAACGGTGCAAGGTGGGCTTTCAAGCCGATGGGGCCCATACCAGGGCCGCCGCCACCGTGCGGGATGCAGAAGGTTTTGTGCAGATTCATGTGCAACACGTCGGCACCCACTTCGGCCGGCTGCATGATGCCGACTTGGGCGTTCATATTGGCGCCGTCCATATACACCTGGCCACCGTTCTCGTGGATGATGCGGCAGATGTCGCGGATGCCTTCTTCATACACGCCGTGGGTGGACGGGTAGGTAATCATCAGCGCACCCAGCGTATCTTTATGTTGTTCGGCCTTGGCTTTCAGATCGGCAATATCCACGTTGCCGTGCTCGTCGGTATCCACGATCACAATCTGCATACCGGCCATGTGGGCGGTGGCGGGGTTGGTGCCGTGGGCGGAGCGCGGAATCAGGCACACGTTGCGTTCGGGGTGGCCTTGCGCTTCGTGGTAGCGGCGGATGGTAACCATGCCGGTGTATTCGCCTTGCGCGCCGGAGTTGGGCTGGATACAGATGGCGTCGAAGCCGGTAACGGCCTTGAGCTGCTCTTGCAGGCCGTGGATCATTTCCAGGCAGCCTTGCACTTGTTCGCGAGGGGCAAACGGGTGCACGTTGGTGAATTCCGGCCAGGTAATCGGAATCATCTCGGCGGTGGCATTCAGCTTCATGGTGCAGGAACCGAGCGAAATCATGCTGCGGTTCATGGCCAAATCGCGCTCTTCCAGTTTTTTCAGGTAGCGCAGCATTTCGTGTTCGGTGTGGTAGCTGTTGAACACGGGGTGTTGCAAGATCGCGCCTTTGCGCTGCAGGTTTTCAGGTAGCCTGCTGGCGGGTGCGTTCTCGGGCAGGGCAGCCGCCTTGCCTGTGAACAATTCAACCAGTTGGGCAAACTCTTCGGCGCTGGAGGTTTCGCTGAAGGCGGCGGCCAATACGTTCTCACCAATGCGCAGCAGGTTGAAGCCGGCATCCAGCGCTTTTTGATACACACCGTCGGCTTGCGCCTTGCTGCCGAAATCCACGGCCACAGTATCGAAGAATACCGAATGCACCACTTTGCCGCCGGCAGCCTGTACCGCATCGGCAAAAGCAACAGCCAGTGCATGGATACGGCGGGCGATGCGGTTTACACCTTCGGGGCCGTGATACACCGCGTACATACCGGCCAAGTTGGCCAGCAGTACCTGCGAAGTACAAATATTGGAATTGGCTTTTTCGCGGCGGATATGCTGCTCGCGGGTTTGCAGCGCCATGCGCAGCGCCTGTTTGCCGGAGGCATCCACCGATACGCCGATGATGCGGCCGGGAGCGGATCGTTTGTCTTTATCTTTAAATGCGAAATAAGCAGCGTGCGGGCCGCCGAAGCCCATCGGGATGCCGAAGCGCTGGGTGCTGCCCAAGGCAATGTCGGCACCCAACTCGGCGGGTGCTTTCAGCAGCACCAGGCTCATGATATCGGCAGCCACGGCCACCACTGCGCCTTTGGCTTTCACAGCGGCAATCACATCGCCCAAGTCGGCCACGTCGCCGTCTTTGCCCACATATTGGAACAGCGCGCCGAAGTATTCGCCGTTGCGAGCGGTATCGAAATTGCCCACCACCAGCTCAAAATCGAAATATTTGGCTCGGGTTTTGATCACGTCCAGCGTTTGCGGGTAAACGCGCTCGTCCACAAAGAATTGGTTGGATTTGGATTTGCCCACGCGGCGCGCCATGGTCATGGCTTCGGCAGCGGCGGTGGCTTCGTCGAGCAGGGAGGCGCCGGCCAGCTCGAAGCCGGTGAGGTCGATACACACCTGTTGGAAGTTCAACAACGCTTCCAAACGGCCTTGCGACACTTCGGCCTGATAGGGTGTGTAGGCGGTGTACCAGCCCGGATTTTCCAGCACATTGCGCAGAATCACATTCGGCAGGCGGGTGGGGTAGTAGCCTAGGCCGATATAGCTTTTATTGATGCGGTTTTTGGCGGCGATGCCCTTGAGCTTGGCCAAGGCATCGGCTTCGCTTAATGCTTCGGGCAGCTGCAGCGAGCCGGGCATACGCACGCTTTGCGGCACGGTGTGCTCCACAAAGCTGCTCACATCTTTTTCGCCCAACGCGGCCAAAAGGGCGGCGCGGTCGGACAGGCTGAGGTGGCGGCCGATAAAGTCGTTGTGGTGGAAGAGTTCGTTAAACTTCATGATCCTGCATCCTTTCTGCTTGCTCAGTGTTGAGGTGGTGGGGGATTGGAACAGACGGTTGTATTGTAGCCTAAATTAGGGTGCTTGCGGCGGGTGTGGCAAAGATTCTGCCATTTTCTGCCGATGGTTTTCAGGTAGCCCCAGCAGGGGAAGCGGATAGATAATTTAGATGGCAACGATTCCTAAGGGACAGCGTTGGAAGAGACGTATGCCTTGTGGCCGGAAGGACGGGTTTGGATGTTCAGTCAGCAGGCGTTCCTGCCTGTTTGCGTGGGCTATGGCACAGCAGACTAAGGGGACGCCGCCGTGGGAGGGGTGCTGGGACTACCTGAAAATGCCGAACGGGTGTTTTCAGGTAGCCTTTCTGTTTATTCATCCCACTCTTCTTCGTCCTGCCAGGCCTTATCCAGTGCGTGGCGGATGGTGTCGTGGTCGAAGCCGCGGTAGGCGAGGAAGCGGGCGGCGCGTTGCTGTGCGGCGAAGTCGGCGGGGGGCTGTTTGAACTTTTTACGCAGCACGGCGCAGGCGGTGGCGCGTTCGCTGTCGTGCCCGGGCAGGGCGGCTTCGATGAGCTCGCTGTCCAGCTTTTGCTGTTGCAGGCCTTGGGCAAGGCGCAGGCGGCCGTAGCGGCTGCCTTTGCTGTATACGTAGCTTTCGGCATAGCGCCGGTCGGATTGCCAGTTGCGGTCGGCAAACTCTTGCAGCAAAGCGTCGATTTCGGCGGGGTCTTCGGCGTAGGGCGCGAGTTTGCGCCGCAGTTCGGCCTGCGACATTTCCCGACGCGACAACAAATCTAAGGCGCGGCTGCGCAGGGATTTAACGGCGGTCATCGGGGCGCAGGCGGTCGTAGATTTCGGGCAGGGTGCTGACGATCCAATCCGCGCGGGTGGCGGGATTTTCAGCTAGTTTGTCCATATCGGCATAGCCGTAGCGCACGCCGATGGCAAAACAGCCGGCGGCTTTGGCGGCCAGGATGTCGTTGCGCGAATCGCCCACCATCGCCATGTTTTCCGGCTTCACGCCCAATACTTCGGCGGCGTGCAGCAGCGGCGCGGCATCGGGTTTGCGCTGCGGCAGGGTGTCGCCGCCCACCACAAGGCTGAACAGGTCGGCCAGGCCTAGGCGGCGCAGCAGCTCGGCGGCCCAGGCTTCGCGTTTGTTGGTTACCACGGCCAGCGGGATACCGAGGGTTTTCAGGAGCTGGAGGCCGGTTTGCACTTCGGGGTAGATGTAGGTGTGGCGGTCGAGGTGTTCGGAATAATGTTGGGCGAACACGGCGAAGGCGCGCTGCCACACTTCGTCAGGGGCTTGGCCGTCCGGGTCGGCAGTGAGGGCGCGGTGTACGAGTTTGCCCACGCCGTCGCCCACATAGGACATCATCAGTTTTTCGTCGAGCAGGGGTAGGTTTTCGCTGCGGCGGGCTTCGTTGGCGGCAGCGGCGAGGTCGGCAAGGGAATCGACTAAGGTGCCGTCTAAATCAAAGGCGGCGGCGCGGATTTCGGGGCGGGTGTTCATGGAGTAGCCTCGGAGGTGTGATAAACAATGGTAGCGGATTTTAGCATGAGGCAGATAATAAGAAGGCTACCTGAAAGTTTCAGGTAGCCTTTTGGCTGTTATTTGAAGAATAGATCGCGATACACGGCATAAGGTACCAGCATCAGCAAGGGCATCACCACCAGCAGGCCGAGGAATATGGGAATCATGCCAACAATAAACAGCAGGCCCATCATCAAACTACAGAATACCGCACCGCCGATATTACGGCTGAAACCTTGCCAGCTCAGCAGTATGGCACGCTTGGGTGGTTCGTTTTCCAAGATAATCAAGGCTGGGGCGAGGAAGGTAAAGGCAGAATAAACTATGCCCAGTATAAGAAACAGTGCCATCACGGAAAGGCCGGCAGACATCATCTGTGCTTCATCTAGATCCAGATTGGCAGCACTGCTCACATCACCTACTTGTCCAACGAACAAGATGATTGCAGCAAGGTTGCTAATTAAAGCCACTACCGCGCCGATTGCGCCGATTATCGCCAGCGATTTGGTGTTTTCCTGAAAGCCGATAAAAATCTGGCCGAATTCAAAATCGCCTTCTTCTTCCAATTGTTTGGCAATAAAGGCAAAGCCGGCTATTTCAAATATGGAGATGGCCGCCTGCAGCAGGCCGCCGATATACGGAATCATGCCCAAGCCGATATTGATGGCGCCAAACAACAGCGCGGCGCCAATAAGTTTGCCCGGGCGCAGTTTGAACAAACGCCAGGCAGCGCCAATCCACTCTTTAGCATTACCAGCAGGCAAAGCCTGCGGCTCGGCCAAATAGTTGCCGTGGCGGGTGGAATCCGGTTCGCCGTTGGTGCGCGGCGGGGCATATCGGTTGAATTGTTGATTATCCATTATGGTTTCCCTGGTTGGTTGGAAGAGTAGGCGGTAGGCTACCTGAAAAAATTAGATGGCAAAATATTGTGGTTTTGGGGTTTCAGGTAGCCTTTTCAGGCTTACAACGCAGCGCGGATTTCCTGTCGGATTTTATCGAGGAAACGGCCTTGCGGCACGAGTTCGGCGGCTTGGGCGTAGTCTGCCTGCCGAAAGGCAGTACTGAGTTTGGTCAGCAGCCGAGCCTCTTCGGCAGCCACTTGGCTATCCAGTGCGGCAAGCCGTTCGGTGGAATTTGCAGCGCGGGCGGCGGCCAGCTCTTCGCGCCATTCCATTTGCTGCATCAGAAACTCGGGGTCGAAGGTGGTGCGCTCTTCGGAATCGGCCTGGATGCCTTGCGCCTGCAACAGCAAAACGGCGCGTTCCAGCGGCCGGCTGAGGCGGCGGTAGGCTTCGTTTACGGCAGCGGCCATCATCACGGCCTGCTTCTGCTCGAAGGCGGAAGCGGTGGCGGTTTTGTCGGGATGAAAGCGGGCGGCCAGTTGGCGGTAGGTTTGCTCCAGCGCGGCGGGATCGAGGTCGAATTGCGCGGGCAAGTTGAAAAGTTTGAATTCGCGCGGCATGTGTGTGCTTTCAGGTAGCCTGTTCTAAAGATGGAATATTGTATAGGCAAACGCCAAGATGAGGCTACCTGAAAACGGCGGCAGGTGGTTTTGCTGAGGTACGCTGCATCTGCTTTCGGGTAGCCTGCAAGCGCCGTCGGCTGGCGGAAGGGCGGCGGCTTGCTATACAATACGCGCCCTTACCGTTTGAAAGAAATGCGATTATGCCATACCAACAAGCCAGTATTCCGATTGGTGCCGACCGTGCCGAGCAGTTTTCCGATGCTTTAATGGCTGCCGGCGCATTGTCGGCCGCGATTGAAGATGCCTATGCCGGCACAGATGAAGAACAGGCTATTTTCGGCGAGCCGGGCGAAGAAAACGGCCAAATTTGGCAGTGCAGCTTGGTGATTGCCCTATTTGATGACCAATGCAACGTTGCCGCCGCCGTGGCCGCCGCGGCCAAGGAATGCCAGCTGGAAGTGCCGCCCTACCGCATCGAGCAGCTCCCGGAGCAGGATTGGGTGCGCCTCACGCAATCGCAGTTTGATCCCATCCGCATTTCCGGGCGGCTGTGGATTGTGCCCACTTGGCACGATATTGCCGACCAATCGGCCGTAAACCTGCGGCTCGACCCCGGCTTGGCTTTCGGCACAGGCAGCCATCCCACCACCCGCTTGTGCCTGCAGTGGCTCGATGAAAATATCCAAGCTGCCGACCGCGTGCTCGACTACGGCTGCGGCTCCGGCATTTTGGCCATTGCCGCGCTCAAACTTGGCGCTGCCGTCGCCGACGGCGTGGATATCGATGAGCAGGCCATTGTTGCCAGCCGCAGCAATGCCGAGCAAAACGAAGCTGCCGCCCGTTTTTTCCTGCCCGACGACTTACCGGAAGTGGAATACGATGTGGTGGTGGCCAATATTCTGGCTAATCCGCTGCGCCTGTTGGGCGGTATGCTGGCCTCACGCACCAAGGCGGGCGGGCGGATTGTGCTTTCCGGTATTTTGGAAGAGCAGGCCGAAGAGCTAAACGGCATCTATAGCGAATGGTTCGATATGCAGCCGCCGGTTGCCGAAGGCGGCTGGGTGCGTTTAGTGGGTGTGCGCAAAGTCGGATAACCTGCCGGTAGTGCCATAGAGCCGTTTCGAATGGGAGTGAAACTGGGCAAGCCAAGGCCGCGTATCCTTCTTTTTTGGAACGGCTAAATTCATGGCAAATGGTTTGGCGAGAGTGAACCGCCAGCATAAATCCCCTGCAAAATATACAAAAAACCGACAGTTAGCCGCTAAAAGGCTAACTGAAAATGGTAAAAGCGCATTAATTTTCTTAAAATAGCGGCCGAAACATCAGTATTTGGATTGCCGACACATGAAAACCGTCAAACTCAGTTGCCCCCGCTGCCAAGCGGAGAATCATTATGCCGTAGCCGATTTGCAGGCAGCCAACGGGCGGGTGCAGTGCAGCCAGTGCCGGCATGCCTTCACGTTAACGCGCAAGCCAAAAGCCCAGAGTGCGCCCGCTGCCAAAGCCGAGATTCTGCAGGAAGACGTGATTCACGCCAAAATGCCCCTGCACGAGAAACTTGCCCGCCTCAAACAACAATCTGCCGCCTTGGCGGCAAAGCAGGCGGGGCAAGACGCCGACGAATCCCTGCACACCCAGAAAAAACCGCTGGCTGCCGAGCTGGACGAAATCGACAGCCGCCTGCGCCGCCAGCGCATGGCGCTGGATAACGACACCGGCCACGCCATGCCCTTCAAATTGGCTGAAGCCGATCGCACTGCCAACAGCACCGATGCCATCGAAGCCCTGCTGCAACGCTCTGCTGCCCCCCCGCCGCCGCCCGCCGTGCTGCCCAGCATCGACACCCTGCTCAAAAGCGCGCAATCTGCCGCTGCCGGCCATGGGCAAACCCAAAACATCCACATCCAGGCCGAGAGCTTGGTGTTCAACTTAGTATCCGGCCGCGACCCCGGCGGCATCCAGCTGCCTGCCGCAGCCAAGCTGCCCGCCGTTATCGAGCAGCCCGCCGACAACCTGCTCTCTGCGCCTTCTAGCCATCCGAGTGTTCCTGCATCTGCCGCTGCCGTACACAGCGAATTCAACTGGACGCTGGCTTCGCTGGCCGCACTCACAGTATTGATTATGCAGCTGTTTTATTATTTGCTGATTATGAAGCACTAAATCACAGCGCCGAATATGAGAAGGCTACCTGACAACTAGAAAAACTGGTTTTCAGGTAGCCTTTTATCATAGTGGAAGTAAGGGGTAAGTTAATTTACTCATACCATATGAAAGGAAACTCCATGAATGCCATCTGACCCGATGACGTGTTAGATTTTTGGTTTAACCCGACCAATCAAGCATTTTGGTTTGCCGAAATGCAGCCGGAAGAGCGGCAGTTTATGTTGATGCCGCTCATGCATAGCGAAAGCCGCGCTATCCACCAGCAGGCAGTGGAGCTGTTTGCCCGCTATACCAATGAATACGTGCTGGATTTTGAGATCAAACATCGGGAAATCATTGAGCGTTTCGGCCGCTATCCGCACCGCAATGCGGTACTCGGGCGGCAGAGTACCGCCGAGGAGCTGGCATTTTTGCAAGAGCCGGGCTCATCGTTTTAAGTGCAGCTTCTGGTTCAGGGCAGGGAAAGGCTACCTGAAATCAGCAAAATTAAAAATATTGCCGGAAGGCAAGGAAGCTTGTTTTTCAGGTAGCCTGTTATTTAGGGTGGGTGTTAGACTGCTGGCAGTTTTTAGTTTTGCGGAGTATCCGCGGTTGATTGGGAGAAAATGATGAAAAAGATGATGTTGACAGCATTGTTGCTTACCGTTGGCGGCACGGCTTTGGCTCAGCAATATGGTTCGGCGCAGCAGATTCAGCGTTTACGCGGTGAAACCGTGCAACTGCTGAAAACGGCGCCACACGCATCCGACCGTGCGCTGATCGAGCAGTATAAGCTGCAAAATCTGGAAGGCAATATTTGGGAAGGGCTGTATGCGGAAGGCGACAGCCAACCGAGCACGGTGCCGAGCGGCTATTTCCTGTTTAACCGGCGTGGTTTGCAGGCCTACGTCGGCTGGGATAAGTTGGACGGCGTGCGCTGCCGGCCGTTGAATGGCTACCGCCAAGCGCAGTTGTGTACGGCGCCGCGTGCCGATCGACAGGCAGTGCGGGCATTCGAGCGACGGATGGCGGCGTTTTTGCAAGCGGCAGGATAGCTCGGCCGCTTGATTGATGTGCGAAATAAAAGCTACCTGAAAATTTTCAGGTAGCCTTTATGATGGAAGGACAGGCTTACAGTTTGCCGCCGGATTGGTTGGCCATATACACCACGGCAGCTTCCACGTCGGCATCGCTCAGGTTGGCATCACCGCCGCGTGCGGGCATGGTTTTGAAGCCTTGGATGGCGTGTTGCACCAAGGTGGCGCGGCCCTGTGCCAGGCGCGGTGCCCATTCGTCGTTGTGAGTGATTTTGGGCGAGTTGGGGAAGGCGGAATTGGCGGCGTGGCAGGCGATGCACAGTTTGTTGAACACGGCTTCGCCATTGGCTGCGGCAGATTGGCCGGCAGGGGCGGATGCGCCAGAGGCGGCGGCATCGCCTTTTTGTACAGCGGGGGCAGTGAAGTTGCCGCCGGATTGGTTGGTCATGTAGGCCACGGCGCGGGCTACCTCATCATCGGTGAGGGTACTGTCGCCGCCGCGTGCGGGCATTTGGCCTGCGCCGTTAAAGCCGTTGACGGCGTGGGCAACAAGGGTGTCGAAGCCTTTGGCGATGCGGGCGCTCCATTCGTCGTTGTGGGTAACTTTAGGGGCGAAGGCAACGTTTTTGTCGGCACCGTGGCATTGGATGCAGACTTTGTCGAACACTTGCTTGCCTTCGCGTTCGCCTACGGGCGTGCCATCGCCCATAGTGAGGCGGCCAGTGGGCTGAATGCGGGTTTCCACAGCGCTGGGCTGCATATCGGAAACGTTGCTGTAGTAGCCGGTGGTGGCAAGCTTAACCAGGAGGAAGAGGGTGATCAGCAAAACGAGCAGGCCGCCGATAAAGGTGATGGCGGCTGAGCCTTTGATGTTGTTAGCAGTGGTGTTCATGGTATGGGCTTTATGGTTTGTGGTCGTTATGGGCACATGTGGCAGCATGCTTGTTTATTGGTGTGAAACCTTTGCATAATCAGATGATTGAACGCTGTTTTTTGGAGTTACGTTTAATCCGGCTGATACAGGTTTGGTTTCGATTTGTAAGATTGTGCGAAATTATACTGAATTCGCTTATAGCTTCCAATCGTAAAATTCTATTCTGTGCCGCTTTGCCGCCGGAAGGAGACAAAATTTTTTGCCTTTGTGCCGGTTTTGGGTTAATCTTACGCGCTTCTCGCACCCATAGCTCAGTTGGATAGAGTGTCAGTTTCCGAAGCTGAAGGTCACAGGTTCGATCCCTGTTGGGTGCGCCAGTTATTTGGGAAGGCAGCCGGTTGGCTGCTTTTTTGTTGCGTAGCCGTTCTAAATCGACATGATACAGCGTTGATTTACCTAATTTTTATGCCAATAGGCGGCTATAAATTTCAGGTAGCCTTTCCAGTGAGGCTACCTGAAAGTTTTTAGAAGCGGAACGATGAGGGTTTTTTCACAGCGGGGCCGCCGAGGGCGGGGGCAACGGTGTCGAACATCACGCTTTGTTCGCAGCCGGCTTCGCCGTTGCATTGCACGAGCAGGGCGCGCATTACTGGCTCTTGGCCGACGATTACGGCCATGCGGCCGCCGGCAGGCAGTTTGTTGCGCAGGGTTTCGGGCATCACGGGGCAAGAGCCGCCCACGTAGATGGCACTCACGGTGGCGATGGGCGGGTTCATCAGGCCATCACCGATGCGGTAGTCAATATTGGTGAGGCCGAGGTGGTCGAGCACGGCTTTGGCTTTTTGCTGCTGGGCTTCGTCGGTGTCGACGGTAATGACGCGGCCGGCAAGTTTGGCCAGCACGGCGGTGGCGTAGCCGGAACCGGTGCCGATTTCGAGCACAGTGTCTTGTTTGGTGAGCTTCAGGCCTTGAATCAGGCGGGCAACCACTTTGGGCTCAAGCATGGCGCTGCCGTTGGGCAGGGGCAGGGAGAGATCGGCGTAGGCGTAGGCTTGCTGTTCGGGGGCAACGAATTGTTCGCGCGGCACTTCGGCCAAGGCGTCGAGAACATCGAAATCTAATACGCTCCAAGGGCGGATTTGCTGTTCGACCATGTTGAATCGGGCTTGTTCGAAAAAGTTCATTATTCTGCTCCGCAACGGGGGTGGTATGTGTTTGAAGACCGGATTATAAGCTAATTCGGTGTTTGTGGGCGGCAAAAGTGTGGCGGCAGAAAAGGCTACCTGAAATTTCAGGTAGCCTTGATTTTTACTGTTGCAGCTGGTTTAGCCTTGGCGCTGTGCATCCACGGCGGCCAGTGCCACCATGTTTACCAAGCGGCGCACGGAGGCGAGCTGGTTGATGATGTGCACAGGTTTTTTCATGCCCAGCAGAATCGGACCCACGGTTACGCCGTCGGGGCTGGCGACGCGCAGCAGGTTGCAGCTGATGTTGGCGGCTTCCACATTGGGCATCACCAGGAGGTTGGCGGCACCCTTCAGAGTGGAGTCGGGCATGCTTTGCTGGCGCAGGCTTTCCACCAAGGCGGCATCGCCCTGCATTTCGCCGTCGATTTCCAGCTGCGGGGCGGCTTGACGAATAAGTTCAAGTGCATGGCGCATTTTTTCGGCACTGTCAGAGGGCACGGAGCCGAAGTTGGAGTGCGACAACAGCGCGACCCTGGGCGTGATGCCGAAGCGTTGGATTTCTTCTGCACACATCAGCGTACTTTGGGCAATCTGCTCGGCGGTCGGATTGGCGTTTACATAGGTATCGGCGATGAACAGGTTTTGGCCGCCGAAAATCAGCGCGTTCATGGCGCAGGCGGTGTGTTCGGGGTTGTTGTAACCGACAACGTTGGAAACAATGCCGAGGTGGTGCTGGAAATGGCCGACTGTGCCGCACACCATGGCATCGGCATGGCCAAGCTGCAGCATGAGCGCGCCGATGAGGGTGGTGTTGGCAAGCACGCGGCGTTTGGCCAAATCGGGGGTGATGCCGTTGCGCTGTTGCAGGCGGTAGTATTCCTGCCAGTATTCTTGGTAGCGCGGGTCGTTTTCGTTGTTGACGATTTCGAAATCGCTGCCGGCGCGGATAGTGAGGCCCATTTTTTGGATACGGGCTTCGATCACCGCAGGGCGGCCGATGAGAATCGGCGTGGCCAGCTTGGCAGATACAATCTGCTGGGTGGCATGCAGCACGCGCTCGTCTTCGCCTTCGGCCAACACCACGCGTTTGAGGGCTTGGCGCGCTTGGGCGAAGATGGGTTTCATAAACAGGCCGGATTTATAAACAAACTCGTTCAGTTTTTCTTCGTAAGCGGCAAAATCGGCAATCGGGCGGGTGGTCACGCCGGAATCCATGGCGGCTTTGGCCACGGCAGGCGCCACGCGGGCGATCAGGCGCGGATCGAAGGGTTTGGGAATCAGGTATTCGGGGCCGAATTTCAGCTCGGCGCCGGTGTAGGCGGTGGCGACTTTATCGTTTTGCTCGGCCATGGCCAAATCGGCAATGGCGCGCACGGCGGCCAGCTTCATTTCTTCGTTGATGGTGGTGGCACCCACATCGAGTGCGCCGCGGAAGATGAAGGGGAAGCAGAGAACGTTGTTCACCTGGTTGGGGAAGTCGGAACGGCCGGTGCCGATAATCACATCGGGGCGGGCGGCTTTGGCTTCCGGCGGCCAAATTTCTGGCTGCGGGTTGGCCATGGCCAGCACGATGGGCGAAGCAGTCATTTGCTTGAGCATATCGGTGCTCAATACATTGGGGCCGGAGAGGCCGAGGAAGATGTCGGCGCCGGGCACGGCATCGCCCAGTTTGCGCCAGCCTTTGTCTTCAATGGCATAGCGCACTTTGCTGTCATCCATGCGCTCGCGGTCTTCACGGGTTTGGTATATCACGCCCTTGGAATCGCATACGGTGATGTTTTCGCGTTTCATGCCCAAAGCCACGAGCAAGTCGAGGCAGGCAATGGCGGCAGCACCGGCGCCGGAGCATACCAGGCGTACTTGGCCGATGTCTTTGCCCACCAGGCGCAGGCCGTTGAGGACGGTAGCGGCGGGGATGATGGCTGTGCCGTGCTGGTCGTCGTGGAATACCGGGATTTTGCAGCGTTCGCGCAGTTTTTTCTCAATATAGAAACATTCGGGCGCTTTGATGTCTTCCAGGTTGATGCCGCCGAAAGTGGGCTCGAGCGAGGCGATGATGTCCACCAGTTTTTCGGGGTCGGTTTCATTGATTTCGATATCGAATACGTCGATACCGGCGAATTTTTTAAACAATACGCCTTTGCCTTCCATCACCGGTTTGCTGGCCTCGGCGCCGATATTGCCCAAACCGAGCACGGCGGTGCCGTTGGAAACCACGGCTACCAGGTTGCCGCGTGCGGTGTATTTATAGGAATCCTGCGGATTGGCTTGGATTTCCAGGCAGGGAGCGGCCACACCCGGAGAATAGGCCAGCGACAGGTCGTGCTGGGTGGCCAGTGCTTTGGTGGGGGCTACCTGAATTTTGCCGGGCTGCGGATATTGGTGAAAATCGAGGGCGGCTTGTTTCAGCATATCGTCCATGGAATATAGTCCTTAATGATGGGTGGAAGAGTGAGGTTACCTGAAAGTGGAGGCATCAATAAAATGAAATCGTAATCTGCGCTGCTACGCCGAATAAAGCAACGATACCCGCAGCGGTTCTTGCTTCATACAGATTGAGCTAGGCTTGCTAGAAGGCAAGAAGGGCTTTAGCTGGATTGCTCGGTTTTCGGCGGATTGGGCGCCACCGGCTGCGGCATCGGCACCAGGCTCAGGCTATTGCCGCGTTTGGGGTACCAAATGCCTTGCACACGCCATTTGCCGGTGCCGTCTTCCAGGCGCACATACCAATGGTCGGCAGGGCGCAGGGTTTGGAAGACAGCGGCATATTCTACCCGATTCGCTGCAGCGGCGGCACTACCCTGCTGCTGCATTTCTACGGTTTGGTCGTATTCGCTGCGGGCAGGGTGCAGCCACAGCAGTTTGAGCGGTACATTAGGCTCGATATTGCCGCTGAGCAGGACTTTGGCGCGGTTGTTGTCGGGGCTGATGAGCAATTCGGCACGGATTTGCCGACGTTCGGCTTCTTCATCGCGTTCCATTTGCAGCGCGATATTTTTGCCTTCGCGGTAGTAGTCGTCGGTAACCAGCGAGGGATTGTTGCGGGTGGCGGCGAGGTGATAAGTATAGAAACCGGCCACCACCACAATAGCCGGGCCGGCCATCAGCAGCCACGGCCAAGGATATTTGTACCACGGTTTAGCCGGGCTGCGGCCAGCGTGGGGCGGGGTGGGCGTGCTCATGCGCTTATTCTCCGGTGAAGGTGCTTTTGGTGGTGAAGGTTTCAGCTTCGTTCGGCTTTTCGGGGTCGGCGTAGCGGAAGGTGAAGACGATGGGGTTGCTGCCCGGCTCAGCATAATCGGGCAGCACGGCTACCTGAACAGGAATGGAGATACTGTCGCTGCCGTTGAGGCGCAGGCCGCCTTCGGGCAGGCCGGTGATTTTGATGTCTTCCAAGCCGGCCACCGAAGCAGTGAGGATTTTGGTGTGTTCGCTGGCATTGGTAATACGCAGGTTGTAGGCGTTTTCTAGCCAGCCGTCTTGGTTTTGACGCACCATTACGCCCCGGTCTTTGATGATGTCGATGTGCACATCCTGGCGCAGCAGAAGACCGACCACCAAACCCACGGCCACTGCGGCCAACACCGCTCCGTAGCCCAACACGCGCGGGCGCAACATACGGCGCGGGATTTTGTTTTCCGGATAGTCTTTTTCCAACGCGCCTTCGGTGGTGTAGCGGATGAGGCCGCGCGGATAGCCCATTTTATCCATCACCTCGTCGCATACATCAATGCAGGCGGCACAGCCGATGCATTCGTATTGCAGGCCATTGCGGATGTCGATGCCCACCGGGCACACCTGTACACACAAGGTACAGTTGATGCAGTCGCCTAAATCAGAGTCTTCGCGCTGCACATTTTTCTTGCGTGCCCCGCGCGGCTCGCCGCGTGCCGGGTCGTAGGAAATAATCAGCGTATCGCGGTCGAACATGGCGCTTTGGAAGCGGGCGTAGGGGCACATGTATTTGCACACCTGTTCGCGCATGATGTGGGCAAACAGCCAAGTGGCTCCGCCATACAGCGTGGCGGCAATCAGCGCTGCGCCGGAAATGGCCGCCCAATTGAAGGTGAAGATGTGCGTTACCAGCGCGCGGATGGGGCTGAACCAGCCGGCGAAAGTAATGCCCGTCCAAGCGCACACCAAGAAAATCAGCAGATATTTGGTGGCCTTGATGCGGATTTTGGTGAAATTCCACGGCGATTTATCGAGCTTGAGCCGTTTGTTGCGGTCGCCCTCCACCAAGTGGTCGATCCACAGCATGATTTCGGTGTATACCGTTTGCGGGCAGGCATAGCCGCACCACAGGCGCCCGGCGATGGTGGTCCACCAAAACAGGCCGAAGGCCGAGAGAAGCAGCAGGCCGGTGAGGTAGATCAAATCGTTGGGCACTAGGGTGAAGGCGAAGATGTGGAAGCGGCGGCCGGGAATATCGAACCACACTGCCTGGCGGCCGTGCAGATTGAACCAGGGGGTAACGTAAAACACGAATTGCGTGGCCAGAATCGCCCACAGGCGCAGGTTGGCAAAACGGCCTTTGGCCAGCTTGGGGTGAATGCGTTTCGCGCCCTGATACAGGGAAATCACCTGTTCTTTGGGTGGTTGGGCTGCGGGTTGTGCCATGAGGGTGTTCCTTTGGGTAATTCTAAAAATTGTTATTGTTTATTAGTTGTTTAGCTGCTAATTGGTGTGGCAAATAGTTTGCCGGCAGGGCTTTGAACAATATAGGGGATTATACGCCGTGGCCGAAACCCTTGTCAGCCCGCTTGGTAGCTGTCGTTCGGGCTTGATAGATAAAGGCAATGGCCGCGAATGAGAGGCTACCTGAAAGTGCGAAATTAGGGTTTCAGGTAGCCTTTATTTTAAGTTTCTTGGTTGAGGACTATTGGACATAAATGCCTGATCTACGGTTTACAGTAATGGGGAGAGTTTTGCATGAGCGAGAGATTGCCCATCTTGCTACGGGCTGATGATGTGCCGATCGCCATATAAATTAGTGGGTAAACAAAGGCTACCTGAAAGGTTTAGCTTCGCAGGAACTTTGCTGCGCTGCGTTTTAGCTTCGCAGAAACTCACTAGCGTTCGTTTTAGCTTCGCAGAAACTCACTTCGTTCGTTTTCAGGTAGCCTTTATTGGCAGCAATCGCTTTTATTCCATGCTCTCAAACCCTGTTACTTCCAGCCCGAAGCCGGTGAGGCCGGTGAGGGAGGAGGGCTGGCCGAGTACGCGCATTTTTTTCACGTGGAGGTTGGCGAGGATTTGCGCGCCGATACCGTAGGTTTTGCTGTCCCACTGGCGGGTTTGGCTTTTGCCTTTGGGCAGGGTGCGGTCGAGTAGGGCGGCGCCGTCTTCGGTGCGGTGCAGCAGGATGGCTACGCCGTGTTCGGCGGCTTGGATGCGCTCGAGGGCTCGCGGCAGTGGCCAGGAGTGGCGGGGGTTGGTTTGCAGGAAATCCATGGCGCTGAAGGGCTCGTGTACGCGCACGAGGGTTTCGGTGTCGGGCTGCGGGCTGCCTTTCACTAAGGCGAGGTGGGTTTCGCCGGAGAGTTTGTCTACATAAACGTGCTGGCGGAAGTCGCCCCAGGGGGTATGGATGGGGCTGATGCCCATTTCTTCAAGCAGGGTTTCGGTGCGGCTGCGGTATTCGATGAGGTCGGTGATGGTGCCGATTTTGAGGCCGTGCTGCCGGGCGAATTCGGTGAGTTCGGGCATGCGCGCCATGGTGCCGTCGTCGTTGATGATTTCGCAGATAACGGCGGCGGGGATGAGGCCACACATTTTGGCTAAATCGACGCCGGCTTCGGTGTGGCCGGCGCGCACCAATACGCCGCCTTTTTGGGCGCGCAGGGGGAAGATGTGGCCGGGCTGGACGATGTCTTCCGGCCGGGCGGCGGGGGAAACGGCGGTTTGGATGGTCAGCGCGCGGTCGGCGGCGGAAATTCCGGTGGAAATGCCGTGGGCGGCTTCGATGGATACGGTGAAGTTGGTGCCGTATTGGGCGCCGTTGTGCTGGGTCATGAGGGGGAGTTTGAGTTTGTCTACCAGCTCTTCGGCCATCGGCAGGCACACCAGGCCACGGGCGTGTTTGATCATGAAGTTGATGGCTTCGGGGGTAACGAATTGGGCGGCCATGAGCAGGTCGCCTTCGTTTTCGCGGTCTTCGGCATCGGTGATGATGACCATTTTGCCAGCTTTGAGGTCGGCCAGGATTTCGGGGATGGTGGAAATGGGGGTGGACATGGGACGGGTATTCCTGTGGGTGGGTTGCGGGGCGGATGCGGGTGAACTGTGGTCGGTGTCGAGCCACAGCGCGGGCATGCCGGCGCTGTGTTCGATTTTGCGGGCTTTGCGCTCGCCGAAAGGCTTGTTTTTCAACAGGGCGGAGAGTTCGCCCTGGTTGATGCCGGTGGCAGAGACGAAATCAATCTGCCGGCCTTGGTGCAGGCGGTTAATCCATTCGCGCAGGTTGCGGCGGCGCAGTTCGGTAATATTGATGGGGCTGGGCATGGGCTACCTGAAATTTTAAGCGGGCGAATGCAGGCCGATGCGGTTGCCTTCGCTGTCTTCGATAAAGGCGGCAAAACCGTTGGCAATGGGAAATTTGGCGGTGAGTAGTTTGCCGCCGGCCGCTTCGGCGGCACGGGCTGTTTCGGTGCAGTCGGCGCAGTTGAAAAACACGGTGATGCCGCCGTGGCCGGAGGGTTGTGCAGCGGGGTCGTGCCAGAGCATGCCGCCGATGCCATATTGTTCCCAGGCGGGGGTGAACAGATACATTTGGCGTTGCGGGTCTTTGCCGGGCACTTCTTGCAGAGGCAGGCCGAACACGGTTTCGTAGAAGCGGGCGGCACGTGCTAAGTCTTGCGCATTGAGGGCAAACCAGCTTACGGGATTTTGCGGGGTATTGTTCATATAGCGATTCCTAGTGGTGTGGGTAGTAAACTCGGGCAACTATACGGCGCTTGGTTGGAAAAGTAAAGTTAGATTGGGGGGATGAAAAATTACTTTTAAGCAATATTCGATATTCGGTTTTCAGGTAGCCTGCCGGCGGCTGAAGGCTACCTGAAACCCCCGTCTTGCCGCTACAATACCGTCCATTCCAATCTTTCAGGTAGCCTCAAATGAACCCCGCCCATATTCCGCAAGCTCTGCGCGCCTTGCTCAGCGAACGCGAAATCATTGCCGACCCCGCCCCGCTGCTTGCCGACCGGCGCGGCCGCTACATTGGCCAGGCGGCAGCCGCCGTGATGCCCGACAGCGTGGAAAACGTGCAGAAGCTGGTGCGCTGGTGTGCCGAACACCGCGTGCCGATTACCCCGCAGGGCGGCAACACCGGCTTGTGTGGCGCGGCGGTGCCAAATGGCGGCATTTTGCTCAACCTCTCGCGGCTCAACCGCATCCGCAGCATCAGCCTGGCCGACAACGCCATCACCGCGGAAGCGGGCGCGATTCTGCAAAACGTGCAGGAAGTCGCGGCCCAAGCCGGGCGGCTGTTTCCGCTCAGCCTGGCCAGCGAAGGCTCCTGCCAAATCGGCGGCAACATCGCCTGCAACGCCGGCGGGCTGAACGTGGTGCGCTACGGCACCACGCGCGATTTGGTGCTCGGGCTGGAAGTGGTGTTGCCCGACGGCAGCCTGCTCTCCCACCTCGCCCCGCTGCACAAAAACACCACCGGCTACGACATCCGCCAGCTCTTTATCGGCAGCGAAGGCACGCTCGGCATCATCACCGCCGCCACGCTCAAGCTCTTCTCCCCGCCGCAAACCACCGCCACCGCCTGGGTCGGCCTAAATAGCATTGAAGACGCCGTACGCTTGCTCACCCACATCCAAGGCCGTTTCGCCGAGCGGCTGTGCAGCTTCGAGCTGGTGAGCCACCCCGCGCTTGCCCTCTCCGCCGCCTACAGCCGTCTCAGCCCGCCGATTAATGCCGAGTGGCACATCTTGCTCGAATTGAACGACAGCCTGCCGCGCCCCGAATTGGCCGACGATTTGGCCGGATTCTTGTTTGAACACGGCTGGGAAAACGCCGTGCTGGCGCAGTCGGAGGGAGAACGCGCCGAACTGTGGCGGCTGCGCGAAGACATCTCCGCCGCGCAAAAAGCGCTCGGTGCCAGCATCAAACACGACATCGCCGTACCCATTGCCCGCGTGGCCGAATTGGTGGCCAACGCCTCCACCGCGCTCAAGCAGGCCTATGAGGACATCGAAATCATCGTGTTCGGCCACCTCGGCGACGGCAGCCTACATTTCAACACCTTCTTGCCGCACATCCGCAGCAACCAAGCCTACGAATACGAAGACGGCATCAACCGCATCGTCTACCAACACACCCTGGCCTGCCAGGGCACGATTGCCGCCGAACACGGCATCGGCCAAGTAAAAAACCACTGGCTGCCCAGTGTGCGCAGCCCCGTGGAAATCGAGCTGATGCGTGCCATTAAGAAACAGCTCGACCCGCATAACCTGTTTAATCCCGGCAAACTGTTCCCGCCGGAGGCTACCTGAAAACTGCAGCAAGCCATATCGTTTACAAACAATCCGGTAGCCGCCCAAAAGGCTACCTGAAAACCGCTAACTAACAACACAAGGAAACCCAACCATGAACCAAGCCTTCAAAATCCGCTGCCCGCTGCCGCATTGCACCGGCTGGGTAACCCAGCTCGCCCCTGAAGACGGCTCGCTGTTTATGTGCGACGACTGCGGTCAAGTGTGGGAAACCAAAGCCGAGCTCGATGCCGCGATTGCCGCCATCATCGAGCGCTTCCCCTACCGCGCCGCCGTATACTGCCAAACCGCCGAAGGCTTCGCCGCCGTGCCCGAAGTCGAAGAACCGGCAGATTACGAAACACAGGTAAACCAAGAGCCGTGGGCTTGAAGCGATACGTTTCCCATTGCCGTTCGAATGCGGAAAAGGCTACCTGAAAACGAGCTACGCGAGTTTCTGCGAAGCTAAAATGAGCAAAGCGAGTTTCGCCAAAACGCAGCGCCGCGAAGTTTCCACCCAGCCGGAAATTTCAGGTAGCCTCCCGCCCGCAGCAGCATCCATCTTCCACCTGTGGAGTAGCAGCTATGTATCCGGTAAAACTGAAAACCGAAATTTACCAAGCCATTGCAACATTTTTAGATGCCTACAAGCGGCAAGACACCCAAACCTTGGCCGAGCAATTCGATATTCACGGCGAGTTTTTGGAAGAAATTGATGAAATGCTGGATTTCATTGAAGACAAAACCAAGCTATGTCTCTTCCCCTTGGAGGAGATGGATAAGTTTGAATGCGGCAGCACCGGCCTGAGCATCTTCGGCAATTTGAGCGATGATGAAGATGAAGAAGAGAGTGAGGAAGCAGAGCCGGAAAGCGAAGAAGAATCTGTGGGCGTGGAAGCCAAGCTGTATGAAGAGGGGGAAGCGCAACACATCGGTTATATTGTGGGCGAATATTATTTAAACGGCCAAGAGCCGGCCTTTATATTCCAATATTTCAGCGTGTAGCCCAACACGACAAAGGCTACCTGAAAATCCGCCCAGCGGTTTTCAGGTAGCCTTTTTCACTTTTTAAATCAAGCAATCAAGCCTTCATCACCTGTTTTAAAAACTGCTTCGCCCGCTCGCTGCTCGGATTGGTGAAGAACACTTCCGGCGTGTCCACTTCCACGATTTTGCCCTGATCCACAAAGATAATCCGGTCGGCCACTTCGCGGGCAAAGCCCATTTCGTGGGTCACGCACATCATGGTCATGCCGCTTTCGGCCAAGTCTTTCATCACTTTGAGCACTTCGCCCACCATTTCCGGATCGAGCGCGGAGGTGGGCTCGTCAAACAGCATCACTTGAGGCTCCATGGCCAGGCCGCGGGCAATGGCCACGCGCTGCTGCTGGCCGCCGGAAAGCTCGCCGGGCATGGCGTCTTTTTTGTGCGCTAGGCCCACGCGCTCCAAGAGTTGCAGCGCTTTTTCTTCGGCCTGGGCGCGGCTTTGCTTCTTCACTTTTATCGGCGATAGCACGATGTTTTCCAGCACGCTCAAATGCGGATAAAGGTTGAAATGCTGGAACACGAAGCCCACTTCGGCACGGATTTTGTTCAGGTCAGTGGCGGGGCTGGCCACGTCTACGCCATCTACCCAAATTTCGCCGCTTTGGATTTGCTCGAGCTGGTTTACGGTGCGGATGAGGGTGGATTTGCCGCTGCCGGAGGGGCCGCACACCACCACCACTTCGCCTTTTTTCACTTCGAGGTTGATGTCGCTCAGAACGTGCAGTTCTTTAAACCATTTGTTTACGTTTTTGAATTTAATCATTTTCTATTTCCGGAACGGCTGGGTTGTCGGTTGGAACAATCGGCGCGGGGCGGGATTGTGTTTTAGCCGGCCTTTTGGGCTAACAGGTTGGCCAAGGCTACATATTTTTCGGGCGCGATATGCTCGGCGCGCTCTTGCGGGCTGATGCCGGCGGCCTGCAAATCATTGTCGTCGGCGAGGCCTTTGAGGTTGTTGCGGATGGTTTTGCGGCGCTGGTGGAAGGCTTGTTTCACCAGGGCGGCGAATTGCTCGAAATCCTGCGCCTGCCCGATGCGGTGTTTAGCCGGAATCAGTCGCACCACGGCGGAATCGACTTTGGGTGCGGGGGAAAAGGCTTCGGGCGGCACGTCGAGCAGTTTTTCCATTTCAAAGAAGTATTGCAGCATCACGCTCAAGCGGCCGAAATCGTTGCTGCCGGGCTCGGCCACCATGCGTTCCACCACTTCTTTTTGCAGCATGAAGTGCATGTCTTCCACTTCGTCGGCATAGCGGCTGAGGTGGAACAGCAGCGGGGTGGAAATGTTGTAGGGCAGGTTGCCGACGATTTTTTTGCGCCCGAGCACGCTGGAGAAATCGAATTGCAATACGTCGCCTTCGTGGATAACGAGTTTGCCGGCATAAGGCCGGGTTTTCAGGTAGCCTATGATGTCGCGGTCGATTTCGCACACGTGCAGGCAATCGAGCTTGGCGGCCAGGGGCTCGGTAATCGCGCCGAGGCCGGGACCGATTTCCACTACGGTATCGGCGGGCTGCGGCCGCACGGCCTGGACAATATCGGCAATGATGCGGGAATCTTGCAGAAAGTTCTGCCCGAAGCGTTTGCGGGCGGTGTGTTGGGTCATAACGGTGAGCCGGGCGGCAGTTGGCGGGAAAAGTGCGGATTGTATCAGATTCGGCGGTGTGCTTGGGAGCTCTACAAAAAGCTTCTCTCTAACCTTTAATCGCATAATGCTTTGTGTTCATGTGGTATAAGCAGTGTTTCTTATGGCCTACCGAATTTAAGGTAGCCTTTCCCATTAATGTCCTGTTCGCCTTTGCGCCTTATGCCGGCGCAGGCACTTCCTTTTCTTTGCTTCGCCAAAGAAAAGGAAGCAAAAGAAAGGCGACTGCGGGCACAGGTTTAGCTTCGCTAAACTTCCCTCACTCTGCACAGTTTTTCGGGCGGGCTCGCAACTTGCGGCTACGCCGCTTCGGGCATGCAAGCCCTTGTTCCCCGAAAAACTGTGCTCCGTTCGGCTGTGCCAGCAGAGGGGGATAGACCCAACCGTTTGCATATAAGTTGTTAAGAAGCCTGATTGATAACGAGGGAGTGAGTTAGATATGGAGTGCCAAAAGGCTACCTGAAAATTTCAGGTAGCCTTTT
>NZ_KV795564.1:0-27563 GCF_001809035.1 Eikenella sp. HMSC061C02 | reverse complement strand
GGCTACCTGAAAATTTCAGGTAGCCTTTTGCTGCCAGCAGTCGGTTTGGCTTACTTGGCAGCGGTATTTTCTTTTTGCGCGGCCTGTGCCTGCTTTTCGGCCTTGGTGGCCCAATAGGAGGCGAGGAGGGAGCCGGAAATGTTGTGCCACACGCTGAAGATGGCGCTAGGCACGGCCACCAGCGGCATCATGGCGAAGTGGGCTTTGGCCAGTGCCGCGCCGAGGCCGGAGTTTTGCATGCCCACTTCGATGGCGAGGGTTTTTTGCGCGTCGTAGGGCAGGCCGAAGAGTTTGGCGGCGAGGAAGCCTAAGGCATAGCCGATGGCGTTGTGCAGCACCACTACGCCGAAAATCAACAGGCCGGTTTCGATAATCTGCGCGCGGCTGCCGGCCACCACGGCGCCGATAATCAGCACGATGGCAAGCACGGAAATCAGCGGCAGCACATCGATGGCGGCGGCGGTTTGCTTACGGAACAGGGTGTGCGCCACCACGCCCAGCACGATGGGCAGCAGCACCATTTGCAAAATGGATACCAGCATTGTGGTGGCGGAAACGTCGATCCATTGGTTGGCAAACAGGAAGAATACCGCCGGGGTGAGCAGGGGCGCGAGCAGGGTGCTGATGGAGGTAACGGCCACCGAGAGCGCCACATTGCCGCGTGCAAGAAAGGTCATCACGTTGGAGGCGGTGCCGCCGGGGCAGGCGCCCACCAACACCACGCCGATGGCCACTTCGGGCGGCAGATTAAGGGCGAGCGAGAGCAGGTAGGCAGTGGTAGGCATAATCACAAACTGCGCCACCACGCCGATGAGCACGGCTTTGGGGTGTTGGCCGAGGATTTTGAAGTCGGAGGGGGCGAGGGTGAGCCCCATGCCGAACATGATGATGCCCAAAAGCCAGGGGATGTAGGGGGCGATGAAGCTGGTGAAGAGGGAAGGCGCCAAGAAGCCGGCCATGGCAAATAGCGCTGCCCACAGGGCAAAAGTGTTGCCGATGAAGCGGCTGAATCTTTGTAAAGCTGTCATGATGGTTTTTTGCAATTTTTAACAGGAAGGGCGAAGGATACAAGAAAGCAGGGTTGCGGGACAAGGGGCGGGCTACCTGAAAAGTGTAAAGGCTGCATGCCATCGTCCGGCGCTGCCTCTATAGCAAATCAACTTAACTTAAAGATGTTATTTGGCGGAGTTGGATGGGTGAGCGTGAACAAACTGCTACTGATTGAGGTGCTGCGCACAACATTCCTTTTCGGCTACTGTGATAGTGGCACGTTGTTTTCCCATTCGGAAAGCCACAGTATTTGGCTGATATACGGCGAAATGTACACGGAGCTGGTGGCCGATAGTTTTGAATGGTTTATGGAAAAGTGGTGTTGGATAAGAAATGGGATTTCGATTAGCGGCTGTGCCGGATGGCGGTACATAAAGGGCTGTTCCAAAGGCTTGGAGCAGCCCTTAAATGTTTTTCAGGTAGCCTTTGCCGGATTGCATCAAGGCTACCTGAAAATAGGTATGCGAAGTTTTACCGCACGATTTCCGCTAGTGGCCAGCGCGGGTGCACATTGAAGCCGGTGGCGGGCTGCGCCTGTTGCAGGTGCATGGCGCCGGCGAAGGCAATCATGGCGCCATTGTCGGTACACAGCGGCAGCGGCGGGAAATAAGTGCGTACGGCTTCGGGTTTGGCTTTGGGGTTGGGGCGTACTTGCAGCGTGGCGAGTTCGGCACGCAGTTTCCAGTTGGCACCCACGCCGCCGGCCACCACAAGGGTGCGGTAGCCGGTGTGCAGCAGGGCTTGGCGGGACTTGGCCAGCAGCACATCCACCACAGCGTCTTGAAAGGCGCGGCAGATATCGTTGCGGATGGCGTCCGGCAGGCTGCCGCCGTGTTCGGCGCGTACGTTTTGCACAGCGGTGAGCACGGCGGTTTTGAGGCCGGAGAAGCTCATCTGCAAATCGCGCGAATGCAGCATGGGGCGGGGAAAGGTGAAAGCATCAGGGCGACCGAGCTTGGCCAATTCGGAAAGTTTTGCGCCGCCGGGGTAGGGCAGGCCGAGCAGTTTGGCAGTTTTATCGAAGGCTTCGCCGGCGGCGTCGTCCACGCTTTCGCCGAGCAGTTCGTAGTCGCCGATGCCGCGCACGGCCATGAATTGGGTGTGGCCGCCGGATACGAGCAGGGCAACGAAGGGAAAGTCGGGCTTCTCTTCGGCTAACAGAGGGGAGAGCAGGTGGCCTTCGAGGTGGTGTACGGGGATCACGGGTTTGCCCAGCGAAAAGGCGAGCGCGTTGGCATAGGCGCTGCCGGCCAGAAGTGCGCCGCCAAGGCCGGGGCCTTGGGTGTAGGCGACGGCATCGATGTCGGCGTAGTTTTTGCCGGCTTCGTGCAGGCAGGCTTGGGTGAGCGGCACGAGGCGGCGGATGTGGTCGCGGCTGGCCAGCTCGGGCACCACGCCGCCGTATTCGGCATGCATGGCCATTTGGGTATGCAGCTGGTTACCGATGAGGCCGTGTTCGGTGCTGTAGAGCGCCACGCCGGTTTCGTCGCAGGAGGATTCGATGCCGAGAACGAGCATGATAGAAGGCTACCTGAAAAATCAAAGGCTGTATTTTATCGCAAATCAAATTGGCTTTCGCTATGGCATTGGCTTGCTAGGGCAGTAAATGGCGGTATGTGCTTGGGTAGAGTGCGGGTTTCATGCGTATGGGCGGATTGACATACACCTCAGATGAAATATTGCGGGAAAATGTCGGCTAATGCAGGCGGGGATAGACCTTGTTGTTTTTTCGCACAGGTTAATTTTGGTTAATTGTGTGTAATTTGCAGATAGGGGGAAGGTATGGTAATGAGGCGGGAGAGAGTTGGTTTTAGCCAGTATTGGTATGAAAAATATATTATTTTTTCTGATTGGGGTAGAACACTATTCTTATCGGGACGGCATTCGTTAATTAATAGTATTGTTTGCCCAGAGCATTAGATAAGAACGATTTTGGCGGCAGATGCTTGCGTGCGGTAAGTAGAGTAGGCAGTTTAATTGCCAGCTGCCACCAAACAGCGGATAATACGCGGCAATTCTTGATTGGAATTTATCTGTGAGACGGCTAGAGGTCTGCAGATAGGGAATTTTTTAAGTTATAACTTGAACTTTGTTAGAGGTAATTCGACATGAAAAAATCTTTATTGGCCGCTGCCCTGATGTCTTTGTTCTTGGCTGCTTGTGGTGGTTCTGCTCCGGCTCCTGCCGCTTCTGATGCTTCTGCTGCTTCTGAAGCTACTGCAATGGCTTCTGATGCTGCAGCTATGGCTTCTGATGCTGCTGCAATGGCTACTACTGCTGCTGCTTCTGAGGCTACTGCTGCCGTTGAAGGCGCTGCTTCTCAAGCTACTGCTGCTGTTGAAGCTGCTGCCAGCGCTGCCAAATAATTTGGCGGTTTGAGACCAAGCAAAAGCCCCGCAAAAGCGGGGCTTTTTTTATGGCTAAAGCACTTCGATTGTTTCAATATTGGTGTGTCTTGCCACACTTATGTATTGCTTGTGGCTCATAGCTGTGTATGAATAAAGATGTGCTTAGTTCTCATGGAGGGATCTTGATGCTGCTGGGAGTGTTCCCCAGTGGTTTTATGAATCCCTCTATTCTATATAGTCAGGCTACCTGAAGCTGCGCTTTCAGGGAGCCTTTTTGTGCTTTACAGCCCGCCGTAAGAATGCAGCCCACCCAAAAACATATTTACGCCGATGAAGGCAAAGGCGGTGATGAAGAAGCCGATAATCGCCCACCACGCTAAGGGCTTGCCACCCCAGCCGCGCACCAGGCGGATATGCAGCCAGGCCGCGTAGTTGAGCCACACCACCAGCGCCCAGTTTTCTTTCGGATCCCAGCTCCAATAACGCCCCCAGGCATCGGCTGCCCACAGCGCGCCGAGCACGGTGGCTACGGTAAAGAAGAGGAAACCGATGGCGATGGCTTGATACATGGCTTCTTCAATCACCTCGGCTTCAGGTAGCCGCAACGAGGGGCGGCGCAGTTTCATCAATTCGGCCACACCGAGGAAGGCGGCCAAGCAAAATGCACCGTAGCCGATGAAATTGGCCGGCACATGCAGCTTCATCCACCACGATTGCAGGGCGGGAATCAGCGGCCGGATTTGCTGGGCGTTGTAGCTGAAGGTATACCACAGCACGAAGCCGACTAAAATCAGCTGCAGGGTGTACACAAACACGCCTAGCCGATGTAGGCGGAACTTGCCTTCGTAATACAGAAACATCAAGGCCGTGATGACGATAAACAGGATGAACACTTCATACAGGTTCGACAGCGGAATATGGCCGTTGCCGGGGGTGAGCAGATAGCTTTCATGCCAACGCACCAGCATGCCGGTGAGCCCAATGGCAGCGGCCGCCCAAGCCAGGTAGCGGGCGATGCGAAGCAGCATGGGCACGGCGTGCGTGTTGTTTGTTTCCGCCTGTTTGTTGCCGCCGAGCAAACCGAGCGCATAGCACAGCCAGGCCATCGGCACTAGGGCGCACAGCCAGCCGATAGCCGATTGGCTGGCGAGGAAATAGCGCAGCAGGAAGCGTTCGCCGTTGGCCATCTGCCCGGCATAGAGCACGGTGGCGGCATAGGCCAGGGCGATGCACAGCGGCATCAGCAGGCGCAGCGGTTTGTAAAACCAGCCCAGCCACACGGCGGCGGCGGCGCTGAGCCATAAAATGCACACTTCATATATGTCCATGCGGTGCGGTAGCAGAATCTGCACCGCAGCAGCAATGGCCATCATCAGGGCGGCAAACAGCCAGTCGGCTACAGAAAGCAGCTTCCAGAAACGCTGCTCCTGCAAAAGCTCGTGCTGCGGCAGCCGGTGTGGGGCACTGGCTGCCTGTTTTTGCGACAGGGCATCGGGCGTGTTAGGGTTGGTCATGGTTCAATTCCTGCGCCAGGCGCGTGAGGTGTTGTGTGTGTGTGGCGAAAATCGGTTCCAGCTGCCGTTTGAGTCGGGCAGAGCTCATGGCGAAGCGGGCTTGGCCGTTGTCATACAGCAGCCAGGCGCGTTGTTCGCGTAGGTAAAACATAAGCGCCGTGCCCAGAATCAGCAGTACAGAGCCGAGATACACCAAGCCTTGGCCGGGCGAGCGGGTCATCTGCAGGCCGGAGGATTTCACTTCGTTGTAGCCGTTTAATTGCAGCAACACCGGCGAGCCGAAGCGGGTGAGGCCGGTGTAGGCATCGAAGCTGTTGACTAAGAAACGGTTGCGCTCTTCGCTCTGCGGCCAGTCCAGCCCTTGTTCGGACAGCGCTTGCTCGAGGGCGATATTGCCCGCGCCGAACAGCATTTGGTAGAACAATTCGCGCATCCGATCTTGTTCGGCAGCGGGGATTTTGTTTTCCACGAATTGGTTGATGCCCACATAGCCTTCGCGGGCGAACAGCTCCAAGATATTGCTCAAGGCTTCGCGGAAGCGGGTTTTGGAAGGCTCGGGCATATCGGCCACAGCACGGTCGAGCACGGCTTCGCGCAGCTCGGGCTGAAGCAGTACGGAGCGTAGGTGCATGAAGGTGTCGGGCTTGCCGTTTTTATCGGCGGGAATCATCAGCCAGCGGTAGTCTTCGCTGTTGCTGCCGCGCTCGCCGGTGGCGAAGTAGAAATCGCCGCCGCGCCGCAGAGGCAGCATGTAGTTGACATACTCGCGCGCCTGGCCGGCCTGGTCGCGCAGGCGGAAGGTGATGGTGGGGCCGACGTTGCGCAGGGCATCGGACTGCTGCACGCTGCGCGCCTCGTTAAGGCGGTAGCGCAGATTGGACGGCTGCGAGGCAGCGTTATCGGTTTGCTCTTCGTCTTCCACGTTCAGCGGGCGCAGTTCGGTGAATTCGAGCGTGTATTGTTGAGTTTGGTTTTGACCTAGGTGCAGCGGGAAGGCGCTGAGCGAGGCGGCTTTGAGTTCGGTGCTGGCGGCGGAGGGTGTGCCCAAGTTCCAGGCGCGGAAGGTAAGGCCGGAGCCGCCGTCGCCGAAGCTGGCCTGATAGAGCGAGATGCCGTGCAGGGTGAAGGGATGGTTCACTTTCACGGTGGGGGTGTAGATTCGGCCGCTTTGCCGGTCGGTTACGATCAAATCGCTGGCAAAGTTTTTCGGCATGCCGTTTTCGTAGTAATCCACATGGAATTGTTTGAGGGTTACGTTAAACGGTAATTCCTGCACCAAGAGCCCGTCGCCCGTATCAAGAAACACTTCCTGCACGGTTTGCCCTTCGCGGATGTTTACATTGCCGCGAAACGATAAGGTATTGCTGCCCAAGCGGCTTTCTTTGCCGAAATCGTTGGAGAACTGGGCGGTTTTGTTGGGCTTGAGGCTACCTGAAAACATGGCCAGCTTAATCGGTAGATTGCTGTCGATGAGGCCGCCCAGGCAAATCACGATGATGGCGGCGTGGGCGAAGATGTAGCCCCATTTGTTGAGGCTGCCTTTTTTTGCTGCAATGATGAAGCTGCCGTCTTCGCGCTGCCGGCTTTGCACGGCGAAGCCGGAAACTTTCAGGTAGCGTTCGGCAATTTCGGGGGCGGGTGCGGCAGCGAGCAGGGTGCTGTGTTTCATGGCGGCCAGCGAGCGGGCAGAGGCACTCAGGCGGAAGCTTTTCATTTCGCGCAGGAAAGGCGGGATGTTGCGCCACAGGCACAGGCCGGTGGAGAGCATCAAGAATGCCAAAATAGCCACAAACCACGGCGCGGAATACACATCATACAAGCCGAGGAAGCGGAAAATCTGATGCCAGAACGGCCCGAATTCCACCACATAAGCCACCTCAGCCTGATTTTGCTGCAACACCGTGCCGATCACCGAAGCGAGCGCGAGCAGCGAGAGCAGCGCCACGGCAAAGCGCATGGAGCTGAAAAAGGCAAACCAAGGCCGCCGCAACAGCGGGGTTTTGGCGGGATCGGGTGTACTCATAACCGAAAATCCGGAGCGGAAACGTGGGATTAAAACAGCGGGATTATAACTGATTTGCCGCGGCTGCTTGGCTTATATCGTGAATTAAAATAAGGATACTGCGGAGCTGGCTCGCTGGCTGTGTGTGTGCTGTCTGCGGCGTGCCGCCTGGTTTTGAGTGTTGCTAGCCCGCTATGCTGGCATAAGGAGATAGCGTGGCTTAATGGGTGCGATAAGGCTACCTGAAACCAGATCGTGGTTTTTCAGGTAGCCTTTATTGATACGGGCGAAAAGGCAGAAACGGTTTGAACTGCGTTGAAGCGGCGTTTTAGCTTCGCAGAAACTCACTTCGCTCGTTTTAACTGCATTGAAGCTCACGCTTTCAGGTAGCCTATTGATGCTATGGGTAGCAACGCCGGCGGATTGCCACGATCTTCTCTGCTGCCGCCACGCAGTCGGCCACGGGGGCGACCAGCGCGATGCGCACATAGCCAGCGCCGGGGTTGCCTTGCGCGGTGTCGCGTGCCAGAAAACGGCCGGGCAGCACTTGGATAGCGGCTTCGCGCCACAGGGTGCGGGCGAAGGTCAAATCGTTGCCATCCGGCGCTTGCAGCCAAATATAGAACGAGGCGTCCGGCCGCGTTACCTCAAAGCCCTGCGCCAGAATCGGCAGCACGCGGGCGAATTTTTCCTGATACAGGCGGCGGTTTTCCAACACATGCGTTTCATCGTTCCAGGCGGCGATACTGGCCATCTGCACGGGAATGCCCATGGCGCTGCCGTGGTAGGTGCGGTAGAGCAGGAAATCTTTGAGCAGCGCGGCATCGCCGGCCACAAAGCCGGAGCGCAGGCCGGGCACGTTGGAGCGTTTGGAGAGGCTGGTGAACATCACCAGCTTGCTGAAATCGCGCCCCAATTCGGCAGCGGCCTGCAGGCAGCCGATGGGCGGCTCGCCTTCGAAATAAATTTCGGAATAGCATTCGTCGGCGGCGATGATGAAGCCGTAGCGGCTTTGCAATTCAAAGAGTTCTGCCCAGTCGGCTTTTTGCATCACACTGCCGCAGGGGTTGTGCGGCGAACAAACGAATACCAGTTTCACGCGCTGCCACACGGTCTCAGGAATGCTGCCCCAATCGGGCTTGAAGTGTGGGGCGCGGCAGTTGGCAAACGCAGTTTCCGCCCCGGCCAGGAGCGCGGCGCCTTCGTAAATCTGATAAAACGGATTGGGGCACACCACCACGGGCTGTTCCTGCTCGTTGCCGCCCAACACCGCTTGCACGAAGGAAAACAGGGCTTCGCGGCTGCCCAGCACGGGCAGGATTTCGCTGTCTGGATCGAGCGCGAGGCCATAGCGGCGTTGCAGGAAGCCGGCGCAGGCTTGGCGCAGTTCGGGCAGGCCTGCGGTTTGCGGATAGGCATCGAGGCGCGGCAGGGCAGCGGTGAGCGCGTCGGTAATCACGGCGGGGGCGGGGTGTTTGGGCTCGCCGATTTGCAGCGGCACGGGCACAACGCCCTCGGGCGCGCTCACGCCTTGCATCGCTTCGCGCAGGCGGGCGAAGGGGTAGGGCTGGAGTTGGGATAGGTGTGGGTTCATGGCGGGCTGGTGTTTTGTTGTCAGGGGAAAAGGCTATTGTAATCGGCAGGCATGGGATAGGCTACCTGAAAGCGTGAGCTTTAACGGAGTTAAAACGAGCAAAGTGAGTTTCTGCGGAGCTAAAGCGCAGTTAAACAACGCAGCAGGCGGGTTTCAGGTATAACAAACCAACTTAACTTTCGCTACCGCGTTGGTTCGCCTTGCTGGATTTCTGTACTGTCTGCGACTCACCCTTGTATCGAAAGTCAATGCGGTTTGCTATGGCCTTTTGCTGCTGGTGAGCACAAGGTGCGGCCTGCCGCTGAATACACAGAAATATTTTCAGGTAGCCTTCAAGGCTACCTGAAAACTTATTCAAGGGCGGTTTTAGCCGACGATACCCAAATAATACAGCAGGCTGGCAATGATGACGGCGATGCCGCTGCCGATGATGAGCTGCCGCCAAATGGGGCGGATTTCGCTATGCCGCAAATCGGCGGCAAGATAACGCCACACGAAGAAAAGGGAGGCCAGGGCGAAGACGATGGCTCCGATGGTATCGCCGTCCATCTTCGGCTTCATGCTGCGCCGCCTTGCTGTTCGATGCCCGGTTTGGCGCCGCCGTAGCAGGGACCACGGCCGGTGATGCGGGGCATTTGGCTTTCGATGGATTCTTCAATGGCGGCGGTGAGTTCGGGGATGTCGCCGGCGGTATGTTTAATCGGCGGACAAATGATGACGCTGATTTCGCCGGGGTGTTTGAGGAAAGAGTTTTTCGGCCAAAATTCGCCGCTGTTGAGGGCGACGGGCACGATGTCCATTTCCAGCAGCTGGGCAGTACGGGCGGCACCGCTTTTATAGCGGCCTTTGCTGCCGGGCGGCATGCGCGTGCCTTCGGGGAAAATGGTAATCCAATAGCCTTGCGCTTTGCGTTTGCTGCCTTGCTCGATGATTTGGGCGGAGGCTTTGCCAGGGTTGCGCCGGTCGATGCCGATGGTGCCGGCGAGCTTGAGCCCCCAGCCGAAGAAGGGGATACGGAACAGCTCGCGCTTGGCTACGAACACCTGGGGCGGGAAGATTTTCTGCGTGGCCAGCGTTTCCCAGCCAGATTGGTGTTTGCAGCAGATAATGGCGGGGCCTGCAGGGATGTTTTCTGCGCCTTCCACGCGGTATTTGAGGCCGACGATGTTTTCCAGGAGCCACATCAGCATCAGCGCCCAGCGGGTGGCGAGGGCGTGGAGGGCGCCCGGGATGGGGGCGGTGAGCAGCATCAAGAGGAACAGGGGCGGCGTGATGATGGCCATCAGCAGCCAGTAAGTAAGGTTGCGTATCCAGAGTGAGAGCATTAGGCCTCCTGTTCGTCGCCAGTTTGGATGAGGTGGTGGGCGAAGGCAAGCAGATCGTCAAACACTTGGGTGTTTTCAGGTAGCCCGCCGGCGGCAAGGGTTTTCTTGCCTTTGCCGGTGAGCACGAGCACGGGCAGGCCGCCCACGGCATCGATGGCTTGCAAATCGCGCAGGCTGTCACCCACGAGATACACGCCGCGTGCGTCGGTGTTGAAGCGGTTGAGGATGTCTTCCACCATGCCGGGCTTGGGCTTGCGGCAGGAGCAATGGTCGGCATCGGTGTGCGGGCAAAACCAGATGCCGTCGATGCTGCCGCCGGCTTCATTGGCCAGGCGGTGCATTTTTTCGTGCATTTCGTTGAGGTCTTGCATGGAGAAATAGCGGCGGCCGATGCCGGATTGGTTGGTGGCGATTACAACGGTGTAGTCGGCCTGCTTGAACAGTGCCACGGCATCCATGCTGCCGGGCAGGGGAATCCATTCGTCTTCGGATTTGACAAAGTCGTCGCGGTCTTGGTTGAGCACGCCGTCGCGGTCGAGGATGATGAGTTTCATGGTTTCAGGTAGCCTTTAATCGAACAATACGGCCTGTGCCAGCAGGCTGCCGGCGGCATCTTTGCCGGAAAGTAGCGGCGGGGCGGCCAGCGGCCAGTCGATGCCCACGGCGGGGTCGTGCCAGAACAGGGTGTGTTCGTGGTCGGGCTGGTAGTAATTGGTGCATTTATACACGATGTCGGCGTGGCTGTCGGTGGTGTAGAAACCGTGGGCGAAGCCGGGCGGAATCCACATTTGGTAGCGGTTTTCGGCAGAAAGCACCGCGCCCACCCAATGGCCGAAAGTGGGCGAGGAGCGGCGCAAATCCACGGCCACGTCGAACACGCTGCCCGCCACCACGCGCACCAGCTTGCCTTGCGGGCAAACGGTTTGATAGTGCAGGCCGCGCAGCACGCCATGCTCGGAGCGGGAGTGGTTTTCCTGCATGAAAGTGTGGTGGCCGATGTGCTCGCGAAACCAGTTGTCGCGGAAGGTTTCCATAAAGAAGCCGCGCTCGTCGCCGTGGACTTCGGGCTCGATGATTTTCACATCGGGCAGGGCGGTGTCGAAAATATTCATGCTGTGCGTGTGTGAATGGGATGAAAGCTCTATTTTACCGAGAATGCGGTGTTTGAGGCTACCTGAAAGTGTGAGCTTCAACGCAGTTAAAACCGTTCAAATGCCTCAAGCGCCCTCGCCCCAATCCACCTTTTCCCAGCCCAACACCTCGGCCAACACCGAAAGATGGCTCTGCTGCGGGCAGCGCACGGCGGTGAGCAACACGGTATCCGGCGCGGCGGTAAGCTGCTTTTTCAGAGCCAGCAGCGTGGCATGGGCGCTGCCGCTTTGCAGCTCTTCGGTGTAGCGCGCGGCAAATTCGGGGAAACGCTCTTGCGGTGCGGCGTGATACCAGCGGCGCAGCTCGGTGGAAGGCGCAATGTCTTTGAGCCACTGCACGGCGGCGAAGGTTTCTTTGCGGATGCCGCGCGGGTAGAGGCGGTCGCAGAAAATGGCGGGGACGGCAGAGGGCGTGTAGCCGTAGATGCGTCGGATGGCTGGCATGGCAGGGCTTTCTGGGCGGATTGTTGTTTGAAAAGCGTTGCGATATTTTTAACTTCTTTGAAGTTTCTTTTTCAGGTAGCCTTTGGGCAGCTTGAGGCTACCTGAAAGCAGTTGGTATTTACAATTTCGGCTATCATACGCCCATTTTTCATCAGAAAGGTTGGCTATGTGCTTTACCGTCTTACTCAGCACGGATTGCCCGGACGATTTGTTTGCCCAAAACGGCAGCGGCATCTGCTTCCAGCCGGCTGACGATCAGGGCGTACGGGCAGCCGCCATGCCCTATGCCCATAACTACGACGTGGTGGGCGACGGTTCGGGCTACAGCCACGGCGGTTGCGGCTGCTGTTTTTCCTTTTATGGTGACGGCGCGTTTACCGAATACGGTTTTCGCGAGCCGGAAATGACATCGCCGGAGATGTTGGAACATTCGCCCATGCGGGAAACCCTGCATTTGCAAGAAGTGATCCGGCATTTGGTGCGGCAGGGATGGCGCGTGCAGCTGGCCGCAGTGTGGGCAGAAGATTGGGGCAGTTTGCAGCGAGAGGCGGAAGTGGTGTCGATGGTGGTGCTGAACCCGCTGCATTTCGCGCTGTATGAGAATGTGCGCTTTGAGTTTGTGTGAGATTTGGGCTGCGTTGGGGAGAGGGGAACCGTTGTGCCGTTTTCAGGTAGCCTCTTTTTGGGTATTATGGCTACCTGAAAAGTAGCGGGTAGACTGGGTTACAAAACCCAGCGCGTAAGTTGGGTTGGGAAACCCAACATGCCATACTTTATTGTTTGGTTACGCCTGCGGCTAACCCTACCTACTCACTAAGATGGAAATTCATCAGATTGTTGGAAATGGGCATATAAATAATGCACATTATATTCATCTTGCCTATCAAAAAAATACATAAAATCATTTAGGAAATCATTGAAATTAAATTCAAACAAATATTTATTTTTAATCTCTGATAATATTATTTGTATCTCAAATAATTCTTCAAAAATATGGTTTGATTCGTTAATATTAACCTGTTTTAACGAATGAATTAGCTCTGTAATTTTGGCCTGACATGCTCGTAATAGCATGTCAATTTGCTGTTTGGTGTAATAAAACTCAGAAGCTCTTTCTGCTAATTCTTTCATCATTATCATGATAGCAATATCACCTTTTATTTAATCTTTGTGGTTGAATTTGCCAGATTTCTCCAGTTCTAGCATAGGTTAGGGTGCGTGAGCAAGCTCACGCACACGGTTACCAAATAATCTGAAGCCTCATGCGTGTGTTCCGCACGCCCCCTACATGGCTGCGATGGAAAAGGCTACCTGAAAATCGGTCTACACCGTTTTCAGGTAGCCTTCTTATTCAAGCCTGCCTGCGTTTATTTCAATACTTCGGCGAAGGCATTGGCCACGTAGTCGATATTCTGCTCGTTCAGGCCGGCTACGCACATGCGGCTGTTGCTCACCATATAAACGGCAAACTCTTTTTGCAGGCGTTCTACCTGTTCGGGCGAGAGACCGGTGAAGCTGAACATGCCGCGTTGTTTGGTGAAATAGCTGAAATCGCGGCCGGGCACTTTGGCGCTGAGCACTTCCTGCAGCTTTTGGCGCATGGCGCGGATGCGGTCGCGCATTTCGTATACTTCGCCTTCCCATTGTTTGAACAGGGTGGCGTTGTTCATTACGCCGTCTACCACAAAGCCGCCGTGGGCAGGGGGACTGGAATAGATGCGGCGCACGGTGAATTTGAGCTGGCCGAGCACGAGCTTGGCTTCTTCGGCGCTGGGGCACACCACGGAGAGGCCGCCCACGCGTTCGCCATAGAGCGAGAGGTTTTTGGAGAAGGAGTTGCTGATGAAGACGGACAGGCCGAGCTCGACGGCGCGGCGGATGGCGTACACGTCGCTTTCCATGTCTTCGGCGAAGCCTTGGTAGGCGATGTCCATAAAGGGGATGAGGCCGACTTCTTTCACGATTTGCAGGATTTCGTCCCATTGGCTGCGGCTCAAATCCACACCGGTGGGGTTGTGGCAGCAGGGGTGCAGCACCACTACGTCGTGTTGCTTGAGCGTGCGGAAGAAGGCTTTCATTTCTTCGAATTTCACGCCGATGGTGGCGGGGTCGTAGTAGGGGTATTTGCCCACTTCGAAGCCGGCGCCTTCAAAAATGCCGATGTGGTTGCCCCAGGTTGGGTCGCTCACGTAGCACTTGGCCTGCGGAAACCAGGCGTGGATAAAATCGGCACCCACGCGCAGCGCGCCGGAGCCGCCGAGCGATTGGATGGTGGCGATGCGGCCTTCTTTCACGGCGGGATGGTCGGCACCGAACAGCAGATTTTGGCAGGCGCTGCGGTAGGCGGCCAGGCCTTCCATGGGCAGGTAGCCGCGCGGGCGCGGGCTCTCGGCAAGGGCGCGTTCAACGGTTTTCACGCACTCGAGCACGGGCAGGCGGCCTTCGCCGTCGTAATAAACGCCCACACCGAGGTTTACTTTCTCGCTGCGCGGGTCTTGGTTGTATTTTTCCATCAGGCCGAGGATGGGGTCGCCGGGGTAGAACTCAACGTGCCGAAACATGGGTGTCTTCCTTTTTTATCGGGTGGAACAATTAAACGGAAAGGGTAATGCCGGGGCAATTTTACGCTGATTTCGGCGGTAAGGGCTACCTGAAAAAACGGAATGTTGAAAAAGAAAAATAGCGGCACTCATCGGCTGCAATCACAGGAGTGCCGCTATACGCGTTTTCCGGCTTTATTCGCTGTGCCGGTTGAAGAAATCCAGCAGCTGCGTTTCGTAGCCACCCAGGCCGGAGAGGCCGAGGTGGGTGCCGTTGGGGATGAGGATCAGCTGTTTGGGCTCTTGGGCGAGCTCGAATAGGATTTGCGAGTGTTTGGCGGGGATGACTTGGTCGGCGGTGCCGTGCATCAGCAGCAGGGGGATGGGGCTGATTTGCGCCACGAAGCGGCGGGCGCTGTAGCGGTTGCCTACCAGGATGCCGGCGCCGGGGAGTTTGTCGTTGGCGATGCTGGAATAAGAAGAGAAGGTGGATTCGATGGCCACGGCGCGCACGCCGGCTTTGTTGCCTGCGCCCACCACGGCAATGGCGTTGGTGCCGCCTAAGCTCTGGCCGAACACGAGCAGGCGCTCTGGGTTTACATCGGGGCGGCTGCGCACATAATCCAACGCGGCGTTGCCGTCGGCAAACAGGCCTTCGGGGTTGGGCTCGCCTGCGGATTGGCCGTAGCCGCGATAGTCGAACAGGAAAACGTTGTAGCCGTGTTCGGGCAGCCATTTCACGGCCTGCCAGTGGGCGGTGAGGTTTTGCGCGTTGCCGTGGAAGTGGATGATGGTGGCGCGGGCTTGCTTGGCATCGACCACACCGCGTGCGGGCACAAACCAGCCGTGCAGGCGTGTGCCGTCGGCGCTTTGGAAGGAGACGTTTTCGTAGGGCAGGCCGGATTGGGCGGGGGAGCCGTAGTCGGCATGGTCGGGATAGTAAAAGGCTTGTTTGGCGCAGGAGGACAGGCCGAACAGGATGGCGAGGAGGGCGGCTAGGCCGAAGAGAATGGATTTGTATTTCATGGTTAGTGTGGGCGGCAGCCTTTTGAGGGTGAGGCTACCTGAAAAATAGCGTTGCCGTTTTAGCGTTGCTTTAACTTGCGTTTTTTTTTCAGGTAGCCTTGATTGTTGCTGGGCTGAGGCTACCTGAAAAAGATAAATGAGTCTGTTTCAGCCAGCCTTGCCTGATTGGGTGTTCTACCAATTTACCCAGCCGCACAGCCAAGTGAGCAGGATGATGCCGCCGAAGATGATGCGGTAGTAGGCGAAGGGCACGAAATTTTTGCTGGACACAAAACGCAGCAGGGCTTTTACGGCGATGAGACCGGAGGCAAAAGCGGCGGCAAAGCCGATGGCGATGAGGCCGAGCTCTTGCGAGGAAAAGGCGCTGAGGTTTTTTAAAATGCTGTAGCCGGAGGCGGCTACCATAATCGGCACGGCGAGGAAGAAGGAGAATTCGGTGGCGGTTTTGCGGTCGAGCCCCCATACCATGCCGCCCATGATGGTGCTGCCGGAGCGGGAAGTGCCGGGGATCAGCGCTAAAATTTGAAACAGGCCCACGGCCAGCGCATCGCGCGGGCGCATATCGTCCACGCTGCGCACTTTCGGCGGCACGCGGCTTTGCCGTTTTTCAATCCACAAAATCAAAAAGCCGCCCACCACCAGCGCCGCAGCCACGCTCACGGGGTTGAACAGCACTTTTTCGATGAAGTCGTTGAGCAGCAGGCCGATGGCGGCGGCAGGGATGAAGGCGATGGCCAGGTTGAGCACGAAGCGGTTGGCCAGCCGGTCTTTGCCGATATGGGTGATCACATGGGTAAAGCGGGCGCGGTATTCGTACACCACGGCGAGGATGGCGCCGAGTTGGATGGCGATGTTGAATACGGCATGGCTTTCGGCATCGAAGCCGATGAGGCTGCCGGCCACAATCAGATGGCCGGTGCTGGAAATGGGCAGAAATTCGGTGAGGCCTTCGATGATGCCGAGGAAGAGGGCTTTGAAGGCGAGGAGCAGGTTCATTGGTTAAACTCTTAAAACGTGGGGTAAATGTTTTTCAGGTAGCCTGTATCCGAGTACGGGCTACCTGAAAATTGATGCGCCGCTTTAGCGGTTGGCTTGGCCGGCGATGGCTGCACCGCGGCTGCGCACTACGGTGCGCGGGGCGGGGGCGGGCATACCTCGTTCGGCGCGTACTTTTTCAATCAGCTCTTGCATCACGGCCATGTTTTGGGAGTTAGTGAGCTCGTATTTGCCGCCCACTACGATAACCGGGGTTTTGGTGATGTTGTAGGTAACGGTGTTTTGCTGCATGGTTTGGGCAGCGGCGGCGGCTTGCGGACTATTATAGGCGGCAAGCAGGCGGCTGCCGTAGGGCTGCTGCTGAATCCAGGCTTTCAGGCCGGCTTCGTCGGTTACGACGCCGTCCGCCAGGGCTTTGAAGATGGCCTGGTTGGCCTGGCGGGAGAGGCCGGTGGATTTCACGGCGGCGGCCAGGCGGGCGAGGGTTTGGTGGGCAGGCTGCCACACCACGTGCTCTTGGCGCAATACGGTGTCGGAGGCGAAGCGTTTGCTTTGCTGTTCGATAGTCGGCTCCAGGTGTTGGCAGTGGATGCAGAAATAGCCGAAGAATTCGGTTACTTCGATTTTGTTGGGTTGTACGGGTTTGATCACATTGCTGCGTACAATGTAGTCGGTGCCTTCCACAGCTTTGGCTTGGGCGGCGGTAACGGCGAAGACGGTGAGGGCGGAGAGAAGTAGGGCTTTCAGTTTCATGTTGGTCTTTCGTTATATGAGGTTTGATGACGTGCGGGTTAATCGGCTTGGCGGGTCAGGGTGTCGATGCCGTTGCCGCGCAATTTGTCGCTGAGGGCTTGGGCTTCGGCACGGCTGAGGCGGCCGCTTTGGATACGGTAAACGGTTTGGCCATCGCTGCGTTTGCTGCTGGCTACACGGGCGTTTACACCGAGCATGGCGAGTTTGGCACGTTGGGTGTCGGCAGCTTCCGGGTTGTTGTAGGAACCCATCTGCACGATATAGCGGCCGTTGCCGCCGCTGTGCGCTTCGGCATTGCGTTGGGCACGCTGCTCGGCAGCTTTAGCCTCGGCTTCGCGAGCTGCTTTGGCTTCGGCTTCACGCCGCTGGCGGCGGGCTTGCTCACGGGCACGCTCCACATTGCCGCTTTCCAAAATCTGCTCGGGCGTGGGCTTGGCTTCCGGTTCGGGTTTGCGCTGCGGTTCGCGCGGTTTGGTTTGTACGGGCTTATCTTCCTGCGCGGGTTTCTCTTCCTGGCGCTGTGCAGGCGTGCTGGCCTGCTGCGGCACGGAGGCGGCTACAGGAGGTTTGTCGGTGATGTCGCCGGGCGGCAGGGTATAGTGGCCGCTGTCGGAACCGGCGGTGGTGGTATCGTTCGGTCGCTGTTCGGGCTGGCGCTCTTGGCGCGGAGTGAGGATTTCGGGCTGGATTTCGGTTTTCGGCGCTTCGGGCTGTTTGATGCCGGAGGGCGTGTTGTTAAGGAAGTACAAAACCACGCCGATGATGAGGGTGGCAAGCAGGAGGCCGAATATAAAGCCGGAAAGGCCTTTACCGTAGGGTTTGTTTTGCATGGGGAAAATGAATTGCTAAAAAGGTGCCGCATTTTATCAAAACCGTTTGCTGCGGCGGAAGCTTTTTACATGTTCTTTCAGGCGGACGGGCGGTTTCAGGTAGCCTGGGTAAGACATGGGGGAAGGCTACCTGAAAATCCGTTCCTTTAAATAATGAATTTAAACGGGGAATAATGCTGCGTTGCTTCGCCTGGCTGTGTACTTACGGTTTGCCGTCTTTATTAAGACGGGGTGCGGCGGAAGCTCACAGCCTGCATGACGTGGCGTTGATTTACGGTGTCGCTGCCGGCCAAGTCGGCCAGGGTGCGGGCGATGCGCAGGATGCGGTGGTAGCTGCGGGCGGAAAGCGAAAGTTTTTCCAGCATGGCAGAGAGGGCGGCTTTGGCTTCGGGCTCGATGGCGGCCAGCTCGTCCAGCTCGGTTACGTTGAGCAAGGCATTGCTTTTGCCTTGCCGCCGTTGTTGGCGTTCGCGAGCGGCCAGCACGCGTTCCCGCACGGCGGCGCTGGGCTCGCCGGGTGTGGCTTGGGTAAGCTCGGCGGCGGAGAGGGCGGGCACTTCAATAATCAAATCAATCCTGTCTAAGAGCGGGCCGGAAATTTTGCCACGATAACGAGCAATACTTTCGGGCGTGCAGCGGCAGGGTTTGGCGGGGTGGCCGAGGTAGCCGCAGGGGCAGGGGTTCATGGCGGCGACCAGCTGGAAGCGGGCGGGATAGGTGGCTTGGCGGCTGGCGCGGGAAATGTGGATAAGGCCGTTCTCCAGCGGTTCGCGCAGCATTTCCAGCACCTTGCGGTCGAATTCGGGCAATTCGTCGAGAAACAATACACCGTTGTGCGCTAGGGAAATTTCGCCGGGTTTGGGGTCGGAACCGCCGCCCACCATGGCGGCGGCGCTGGCGCTGTGGTGCGGCGAACGGAAGGGGCGGTGGCGGGAGAAACTGTGCTGCTGGGGCAGCAGCGAGCGAAGCGCCCAGGTTTCGGTGATTTCGTCGTCGGAGAGCGGCGGCAGGATGCCGGGCAGGCGTTGCGCCAGCATGGATTTGCCGGTGCCGGGCGGGCCGCTCATCAGGATGCTGTGGCCGCCGGCAGCGGCGATTTCAAGCGCGAGCCGCGCGGTGTGCTGGCCTTTTACGTCTTGCAGGTCGGGATAGGGCGCTTCTTCGGCCGTTTCGGCACGGGCTTGACAGCGGGGTAGGGCGGCGATGCCGTTGAGGTGGGCGGCCACGGCCACCAAGCTTTCGGCAGCCAATACTTCGGCGCGTTCAATCAGCGCGGCCTGCTCGGCGCTCTCTTGCGGCAAAATAAAACGACGCCGCGCCTGCGTGCTCTGCCACACCATGGCCAGCGCACCGCGCACCGGGCGCAGCAGGCCGGACAAGGCCAATTCGCCAGCCAGCTCGTATTTGGCCAATTCTTCGGGCGAAATGGCGATTTGGCCGGAAGCGGCGAGGATGCCAACGGCAATCGGCAGGTCGAAACGGCCGGATTCTTTGGGCAAATCCGCCGGGGCGAGGTTTACAGTGATTTTTTTGGCGGGGAAATCGAAGCCGCTTTGGATGATGGCGGCACGCACGCGGTCGCGGCTTTCTTTCACTTCGGTGTCGGGCAGGCCGACGATATTGAACGCGGGCAGGCCGTTGGCCAAGTGGGCTTCCACTTCCACCAAGGGCGCGGCCATGCCGCTGAGCGCCCGGCTGTATACCACCGCCAAACTCATGCCGCGCTTCCTATTGCTGTTCGGAAGGGTTGGGCAGGGCGGCCGGAGCGGCGGCTTCCAGCTTGGCCAGGCGAGCTTCTAAGGCGGCCAGTTTTTCGCGGGTTTTGATGAGCACCTGCTGTTGGATGTCGAATTCTTCGCGTGTTACCAAATCGAGCTTGCCGAATGTGCTGCCGAGCAGGGTTTTCACGTTTTTTTCCACGTCTTTCACCGGGCTTTCGGCAATGGCGTTGCCGATTTTTCCGGCGAGTTCGTCGAGGATTTGTTTGGCCAACATGGGGTTTCCTTTATTTTTGAAGGGTTGGGATGGGCGCATTGTATAAGTGCGGGAATAGGGCGGCAAGCGGTAAAAGGCTACCTGAAAAATTTCAGGTAGCCTTCCCAGCCCGATTTATTGCCACTCGAAACGCAGCAGGCGCATGATTAAAAACAGGCCGAGCAGGCTGACGAGCACATACAGGCTGCTGGACATGCTGTGCCAGAAAGAGAGCTCGCCGCCGAGGAGGTTGGAGAGCCAATACGTCTGCCCGCCGCGCAGGGCGCGGATAAGCGGCACCAGCGCAAATTGCGAGACGGCCAGCAGCAGCCAGGTGAGGGCGACGATGCGCGAGCTGAGTTTGCTGCGTTGGCCGTAGCTGCGCTGCTGCGCCGAGAGGCCGGCCAAATAAAGGATGGCCCACACAAACAGCCCGATGTAGTTCACCGCGCTGAACAGCGCACCGGCCAGGTTGCCGGCCTGCTCTTTGGGCAGAGATTGAAACAATAGCGGCGCCACGCCGTAGCCGGCCAAAAGATATGCGCCAAACCACACGGCAGCCAACAGGGCCAACACTCGATTTGCAAACATTCGTTTCCTTCCTCTGCTTTTTGTTTAAAACGAAACGCAGTGTACCGTATTCTTTGCATACTTTCAGCTGCCGGGTCGATACTTTACCTGCTATAAAATCAGCCTACATTGCGTTACAATCCCGCACTTTACGTTGCCAACACACCATTATGTCTAATAAGCCCAAACACGAACACGAAGCCAACAAACTGCACAAACGCCTGCGCCACGCCGTGGGCCAAGCGATTAACGATTTCAATATGATTGAAGAGGGCGACAAAATCATGGTCTGCCTCTCCGGCGGCAAAGACAGCTACGCCCTTTTGGACATCCTGCGCCACTTGCAAGCCTCCGCGCCGATCAATTTCGAGCTGGTGGCGGTGAACCTCGACCAAAAACAGCCCGGCTTTCCCGAGCACGTGTTGCCGGAGTATCTAACTTCTATCGGCGTGCCGTTCAAAATTGTGGAAGAAGACACCTATTCCACCGTGAAACGCGTGCTCGATGAAGGCAAAACCACCTGCTCGCTGTGCAGCCGCCTGCGGCGCGGAATTTTGTACCGCACGGCAAAAGAGCTGGGCTGCACCAAAATCGCACTCGGCCACCACCGTGACGACATTCTCGCCACCCTTTTTTTAAACATGTTCTACGGCGGCAAGCTCAAAGCCATGCCGCCCAAGCTGGTGAGCGACAACGGCGAACACATCGTGATTCGCCCGCTGGCCTATGTGAAAGAAAAGGATTTGATCAAATACGCCGAAATCAAGCAATTCCCCATCATTCCCTGCAACCTGTGCGGCTCGCAGCCCAATCTGCAGCGGCAGGTGGTGGGCGAAATGCTGAAAGACTGGGACAAACGTTTCCCCGGCCGCATCGAAAGCATGTTTTCCGCACTGCAAAACGTGGTGCCCTCGCATTTGGCCGATACCGAACTGTTTGATTTTGCCGGTTTGCAACGCGGTCAGACCCTGAAACACGGCGGCGATTTGGCCTTCGACAGCGAAACCGTTTCCTTTAACGCCCCGCGCGACGACGAAGACGAAGGGCTACCTGAAAAACCCGCACGCAAAGTGATTAATATTTTGGGCAGCAAGCCGAAAACCGGAGGCTGCGGTGCGGGATAAATTCATTTCACTCTTACAGTTTATTCCCCTGCTGATGCTGACGCAGGTGCTGCCGATATTGGCCTGGCTGCTCGGCGGCCTGGGTAGGAGCATGGCTGCCCAAGTTGTGGCCGCACTGCTGTTTACGGTTGCCGCCGTGGCCATGTGCGGGCTATACCTGCAGCTCTACCTTAAGCAGGCAGACGGTTATTTCCATAATTGGAAAAGCCGGTTTTCCGGCAAAAAACTGCTGTGGGCGGCGGGCTATATTGCGCTGATGCTGGCCATCAACCCGCTCTACGAAATGCTGATGGCCGCGCTGGGCGTAGAAAGCAGCGTGGACAACCTGCAAAACCAGCGCATGGTTATGGAAATGCTGCAACGCGCCCCGCTGACGATGTCGGCCTATATCCTGCTGTTTGCGCCGGTTTTGGAAGAGCTGCTGCTGCGCGGCATTTTTTTCCAAAGCTTCGGCAGCATAGAAAACCGTGGCAAACGCTGGCTGCTGCTGGTGCTGTCTGCCTTTGTTTTCGGCAGCCTGCACGGCCTGCCGGTGCATTACGATTTCCTGCTGTATTTCGCCATGGGCCTGGTGCTCGGCGCGGCCTATCTGCACACCAAAGATTTGAAATACCCGATTTTGATTCACATGGTAAACAACGCATTGGGCTTGGCCGGGATGTTGTTTGAGTGAGAATGGGGAAAGGCTGCCTGAAAATTTGAGCCAGCTATATAGCTGGCTTAATCTGTACTTGATTTGGAAGGAAAGTAAATGTCTAGCACGCCAATCCGATTAAATATTAAAACAAAAGAATTATCGGTAAGCCATATTTCCTCTATTCGGCAGAATAAAAGAATTTCTATCTGCAACGGTGTGCCAAAGAATATTATGGCAAAGCTGGCAAGTATTGTTTCCGATATAGATGGTTTGAATTTATTGTTGGTTCTAGAAGATGATTTTTATGCTGATGAAAATACCATTTTAGATTTTGAGATTTTGAAGTTTCTCCCAAATATAAAAAATATTCAGATATTGTCATTTCGTTGTAAGCCGCTAAATAATATTGAAGATTTAGCTTATCTTAATGATATTAAGTTGTTTGGTATAGCTGGTAATTTAGGTAAGAAGGTAGATTTTTCTGTATTGCAGAAATTTAATAATTTATCTGCCTTATCTATTGATAACACTATTCTAGATGAAAAATATTACGGTATCATAAATAATAAAAATATTACTGAATTATCATTGAGAAAGTTACAACTATCCAGTCTGGATAAGAATCTAAACTTACAAAAATTGGAAATACTCAATGAACTTTCTAATGCGGAAGATATGGCATCAAAATTTCCTAATATCCGTAAATTGAGTTTGACGAATTGCAAAAAGTTATTAGATTTCTCATTTATTTCTAATTGTTTGAATTTATATGATCTATATATCAACAGTGTGCCAGGCTTAACAGCAATACCAGATATCCAATTTGCTAAATTACATACCTTGTGGCTACTCAACTGCAAAAAACTGGAAAATATCCATCTGTTGTATCGTTTGAGCACGTTAAAACGTCTTGCAATTACATTTGCTAAGATTACACCTGAAGATTTGGATAATATATTCTCGGCATTAAAGCTGGAGCATTTCTATTTTATGTCTGAAAACAAGGCAAGCAATAAAAGATTTGAGGAATTGGCGGAGAAATATCAGTGTGGCACGGATGATTTTTGATGTAGGAAATGGATATTTGAATGGAGAGCTTCAGGGAGCCTGTGTGAAGTAAGGAAAAAATCATGCCAACAGATGCATGGACAGAATTCAACAGCAAACAAGAACGCTACCACCGCCGTGTGCGCGAATTTGTTCAGCAAAACAGACTGGTGGGCGCGATGAATAACACCAAGTGGCGGGAGCTACGTGAGGCAATGGATGAGTGGGGAAACGCGCCTGCCTATGAAATCAAGTATTTGTTTGATGAAAAATCGGAAGCAGAAGTGGAGCAAGCCATAGCTGAAACGACGGTGGCAATCGGCGATTGGGGTCATGAGCATTTTTATCCGATGTTTGATACCGAATGGGTGAAAATTCGGAAATTGCGCTCGGTGTTTCGCGGGCGTTTGATCGCGCGGGAAGTCGTGGATAATAGCGAGGGCATTCGCGCGATATTGGAGCGGTTTGCTATTCCGTATGTGGAAGGTGAGTTTTGCTTTACGGTGTATGGCTACCTGAAAGCTTGAGTGCTGGAAAATAAAGATAAAGGCTACCTGAAAGTGTTTCAGGTAGCCTTTAGTCATAGCGGATTAGCAAAAAAGCTGCTGTGTTGGCTCGCCTTACCGTACTAGCTGTCCTGTCTACGATTCGCTGCCTTCCTCCGTCCTTTGTTAAACCGCTATATACTTCAGGTAGCCTCACGCTACACCCAGCTGCCCAGGTTTTCCTGTGCGATATCTGCCAGGGCGGCGATGAAGGCTGGGTTGTCGTTGAGGCAGGGGATGAAGCGGAAGGTTTGGCCGCCGGCTTCGTGGAATTGTTCGCGGCCTTGGATGGCGATCTCTTCCAAGGTTTCCAGGCAGTCGCTCACGAAGCCGGGGCAGAATACGTCGAGCTCGCGGATTTGCTGTTTGGCGGGCAGTTCGGTGAGCAGGTCGGATGTGGCCGGGCCTATCCAGCGGGCGCGGCCGAAGCGGCTTTGGAAGCTGATATACCACTCTTGGGCGGAGAGTTGCAGGGCTTCGGCCAGCAGTTGGGCGCTGGCTCTGCATTCGATTTCGTAGGGGTCGCCCTGCTGCACGGCGGCTTCGGGGATGCCGTGGAAGCTGAACAGGATGCGCTGGCCGCGGCCATGCTGCTGCCAGTAGGCGCGGATATGTGCGGCCATGGCTTGGATGTAGTCGGGATGATTGTAGAAACGGCTGATGGTGCGCAGGCTGATTTGGTTGCGCTGTTTGAGCAGTTCGTTCAACACCTTATCCAGCGCGGCGCCGCTGCTGCTGGCGGCGTATTGCGGATAGAGGGGGATGGCGAGCAGGCGGTCTACGCCTTGGGCTTTCATGGCGGCGATGGCGTTGGCCACGGCCGGCTCGCCGTAGGACATGGCGTGCCCCACCAGCACTTGCGGCAGCTCGGCTTGCAGGGCGGCAGCCTGTTTGGCTGTAATCACGGCCAGCGGTGAGCCTTCGTGTTGCCAGATTTGGCGGTAGCCGTGTGCGCTTTTTTTAGCGCGGAAGGGCAGGATGATGCCGCGCAGCAAGGGCTGCCACAACAGGCGTGGCAGCTCGACTACGCGCTGGTCGGACAAAAATTCGCGCAGATAGGGGCGCACGGCTTCGGGCGTGGGCGCGGCCGGCGTGCCGAGGTTGATGAGCAGAATACCGACTCTGGCTTGCTGCTGAGCGCCGTGTGGCGGCTCGGGTTGGAAGTGGGGCATGGGGGTTCCTTGGGTGTGTTTTTATTGGGGCTACCTGAAAAAGCTGAATAGGGTTTCAGGTAGCTTTATATTTGTTTGTATAGAAGGCTACCTGAAAAATATCGTCTACAAATCATCCTTCCTGGCCAATATCTTACGCGCCCCGCTCACGTCGGCAGGAGAGACGATGCCAGCGTCTTCCAAGGCCTGCATCAGGTTGGCGGCGCGGTTGTAGCCGATACGCAGTTGGCGTTGCAGCGAGGAGATGGAGGTTTTGCGGCTTTCCAGAATAAAGGCCACGGCCTGGTCGAACAATTCGTCGCTGCCGGCATTGGGGTTGACGGCGTTTACGGTTTCCTGCGCGGCTTCGCCGGAGAGCAGGCCTTCGATGTAGTTGACGCCCTGCTGGCGTTTGGCAAAGGAGGCCACTTCGTGCACTTCGTGGTCGCTCACAAACGCGCCTTGCAGACGCACGGGCTCGGCGCTGCCGGGCTGGAGGAAGAGGAGATCACCGTATTTGAGCAGGTCTTCCGCGCCCATTTGATCGAGGATGGTGCGGCTGTCGATGCGGCTTTGCACGGTGAAGGCCATGCGGGTGGGGATGTTGGCCTTAATCAGGCCGGTTACCACGTCCACGCTGGGGCGCTGGGTGGCCACAATCAGGTGCATACCGGCGGCGCGGGCTTTTTGCGCTAGGCGGGCGATTTGCGTTTCCACCGCCTTTTTCTCGGTCATCATCAAGTCGGCCAATTCATCAATCACAATCACGATATAGGGCAGCTTTTGTAGCGGCTCGGGCTCGTCGGGATTGGGGCTGAAAGGGTTGGGCAAGGGTTTGCCGGAAGCGGCGGCTTCGGCCACTTTTTGGTTGAAGCCGGCCAGGTTGCGCACGCCGGCATGGGCGAGCAGGCGGTAGCGTTTTTCCATTTCGGCCACGCACCAATTCAGCGCCTGCCCGGCCTCGCGCATATCGGTTACCACCGGGCAGAGCAGGTGCGGAATGCCTTCATACACGGAAAGCTCCAGCATTTTCGGGTCGATCATGATAAAGCGCACTTCATCCGGCGCGGCCTTATACAGCATCGACATAATCATGGCATTCACGCCCACCGATTTGCCCGAACCGGTCATGCCGCCCACCAGAAGGTGCGGCATTTTGCCCAAATCGGCCACCACCGGCTGCCCGGCAATATCTTTGCCCAAAGCCACGGTGAGCTTGGACGGCGCGGCGGCAAACACCGGCGAGGACAGAATTTCGCGCAGCAGCACTTCCTGCCGCTTCTCGTTTGGCACTTCGATGCCCATGGTGCTCTTGCCCGAAATAGTTTCCACCACACGCACCGACTGCATGGAAAGCGAACGCGCCAAATCTTTGGCCAGATTGGTAATCTGGCTGCCTTTCACGCCTTGCGCCGGCTCGATTTCAAAACGCGTAATCACCGGCCCGGCAGTGGCGCTCACCACGGTTACCTGAATGCCGAACTCGGCCAGCTTGGCCTCGATGCGCTCGGCCATGTGCTGCAGGGCTTCGGGGTTGATTTCCGGCGTGTGTTCCTGCGGGCGCGTGAGCAAATCCAATTCCGGCAGCAGATATTCGCCATCTTCGGCTTGCCGTTTGGGGGCGAACAAATCTTTCTGCCGCTCGGGCGCGGGTTTTTGTTTTTCAGGTAGCCCTTGGCCGGCGGGCTGGTTAATCTGCACCGCCACCGGTTTGCGGTTGCTGCTGGCACCTTCCACCGTTGCCACTTCTTCGGCGGTGATGGTTTTTGCCGTGCGTACCATCCGACGGGCAAACTTCGCGTTCGGTATGTCGCGCACAAATTGGTGCGGCTGTCGGATCAGCCGATACCACAGCCATTCCAGCTGTGCCCCCGCTTTTTCCAGCAGCGTGAGCCACGACACCTGCAACAGCAGCGAGAGCCCCGCCACAATCAGCACCACCTGCACCAAAAGGCTACCTGAAACCCCCAACAGCCGCGTAAAGCCGCTACCGAGCGATTGGCCGATTAAGCCGCCCGCGCCCATCGGCAGGCTGTCGTGCAACTCGGCCGACCAGGCTGCCGCTTCCAAAAGCGGGCTGCCAAACAAGAGCAATGCCGCTCCGCCCAAGCCCATGCCCAAGTGATACGGTTTCTCGCTGCTCTGTTTCACGCTGCGGAAATTGCGGTAGAGCCACACCGCTGCCGCCAGCAGCAGCCACCACACCGACAGCCCGAACAGATAATAGGCCACATCCGCCGTGTATGCGCCCACGAGCCCGGCCAGATTGTGCGGCTCGTTGCCGGTGGGGATGCTGCGCGACCAGGCCGGGTCGTCCATGGTGAAGCTCGCCAACGCCAAAGCCAGGCACACGGAAAACAGCAGCACCAAGAGCCACAGCATATCGGCCAAAAGCGAAATGGATTGCGAAGCCGCAGCAGCAGCGGAAGGCACGGCCGCCCGGCGCGAAGCCTTGGCAGGCGGATTGTGCCGGTTTGGCTTCGGTTTGGCAGGTTTGCTCGATTTGCTTGCTTTGCGGGAAGGTTTATTGCTCATATTAACGATGGGGCTACCTGAAAACCTCGGCTGGGGAAAGCCGAATAGGGCAGGCCGCCGGAATAACGATACAAAACGCCGCATTATAGCAGTATTGCCCCGAGGCTTGCGCGACTCCATGGAGGATAGGGTATGCGCAAAATACAGGCAGGATTGGTTTTAAAGAATGTTCAGCTATAGGCAAAGGCTACCTGAAAATCCAACTGCGGTTTCAGGTAGCCTTTTCGGTGTTGAGCGGCATGGAGCGGTAGCAACGTATGGAGTGGAAACGGCAAATTTGTTTGCGCTAAGCCGCTGATTTCGTCTTATCCATCATGTTGAATGTCGGTTCCTAGACTGACACCAGTTACGGTGAAGCTTAAAAACAATACAGAAGGGGCTTAGGAAGCAAAATTTATTTTAAAGGA
>NZ_KV795563.1:46942-96007 GCF_001809035.1 Eikenella sp. HMSC061C02 | reverse complement strand
GTGAGACGGGATTCGGTGAGAAGTCCGTCGGCATGATCTGAGCTCGGCCTCAATCGAGCGAGGGCGAAGCTGGTTTTATGCCATCGGGGTTGACTCGATGGCCTTAGGGTTGGTAGGTAGGCTAATGGTGAAAAGGGAAATGGTCGAATACGCCGACATGGAGATGTATGCGAGTTGGCGCATGGAACGTTATGTCTGCCGAAGCAGGAAACATATCCTGCACTGTGTCAATGACCAATGGGGTTTAACCAAACCCACCCAGGAACAGATTCGCGAGATGTATCTGTCCACTCGATGACAAAAAGGCCGCCCAAACTCAGGGCGGCTTGTTTTATTTAGATGGGTGTTTAGTTAATATCGGTTCCACCAATAATCGTCAGGGTTGTAGTTGGGGGCCGGGGATACCGATGGTGTTTTGGCTGGGCGGGGCTGAATATCTCCGGCTGGGTGTAGTAGATTATGGGAAGGATTTTGGGTTCCTTGTACCGTTTCCAAGACTACATTGATGTCGACACGGGTCGAACGCAGTATCCGTTGCTGTTCTGTTGCGTGTGCTTGAAGCAGGGAGGCTTGTGTGTCGTACTCCATAAGCTCACCCCTTAGCGCCATCTGAATCGCGTCAAAAACGCTCTGTAGCTGCGAAAGAGCATGTTCTGGTTTCAGCAGTGGTTCGGACAAGCCTTTGTCGGTCAGCTTGCCTAACTGGAACGAGCGGTTCTTTGTTAATCGGGTTAGCGTATCGGTAAGCGTCACCATCAGCAGCTACTTCCTGTTATTCTTGCTGATCGCTCAATGCTGTTCACTCTTCACCCACCTTTTGTACTGCTGGAGAATCTACCGTTTCATGCAGCCCGGTCTCTATTATCGATGACCTGCCCAACAGCCAAAACGAGCGGCGCATCACACCCGAGGGCTATGTCCTTCTGTATAACGAGGAGTGTATATGCCGGTAGTTTTGCGGTGGGGCCTACGGCATCATCGCTACGCACAAATAAGACGTATTGCACAAAAATCCAGTTTGATCTAAGATACAGTCTTAAATTAAACTGGATTTTGTTATGTATTACCCACGTCACCTGCAATCCGTCCTGCAAAAGCTGTCCGCCCAATTTCCCGCCGTATTACTGACCGGTGCGCGGCAGGTCGGCAAATCCACGCTGCTTCAGCACATTGCGCCCGAATACGGATACCTTACCTTAGACGATCCCTTGCTGCTCGACCAAGCCAAAAACGAGCCGCAACTGTTTTTATTGAACCACACGCCACCGCTGATTGTGGACGAAGTCCAATACGCCCCCGAGCTGTTCCCCCTGGTGAAAATGGATATAGACCGGCGCAAGCAGAACGGCCTGTATCTGCTGTCCGGTTCGCAGGCTTTTGAGTTGATGCAAAACGTCAGCGAAAGCCTGGCCGGGCGTATTGCGGTATTGAAATTAAACGGATTGTCGTGGCGCGAAATGCGCGGCGATGATTTTCAGACGGCCTTTGTGCCGGATGAAGGCTATTTGGCCGACCGAAACCCTGTATCCAGGTTACCCGAACACGAAAATATCTGGCAGATTATCCACCGTGGCGATATGCCGCGCTTATACGAGCAGCCCGAGACCGACTGGCAGGTTTACTATGCCTCGTATGTCGCCACCTATATCGAACGCGACGTGCGCCAATTGGTCAATGTAGGCAGCAGCGGCGATTTCACTCGATTCATGATTGCCGTTGCTGCACGCAGCGGGGAGCTATTGAATTACAGCAGCGTAGCCCAGGAAATCGGCGTATCGGTGGATACCGTCAAGCGTTGGCTCACCGTGCTGCAAACATCGGGCATCGTCTATCTGCTGCAACCCTATGGCAACAACCACCTCAAACGCGCCATCAAAACCCCGAAAGTCTATATGCTGAACACGGGCCTGATGGCCTACCTGACCAAATGGCTGACGCCGGAAACCATTCAAAACGGAGCCAAGAGCGGGCAGTTTTTTGAAACCTTCGTGGTAGGCGAAATCATCAAATCCTTCCACAACCAAGGCCAAGAACCGCCGATTTATTTTTACCGCGACACCAATCAAAAAGAAATCGACCTACTGATCGAACATCGGCAGATGCTGTACCCCGTTGAAATCAAGGCTACCGCCAATCCCAATAAAAAAATGGCCGCCGCTTTCAACCTGCTGCGCAACACGCTGCCGGCAAACGAATTGGGCATCGCCCACGGCACGATCATCAACCAGTATCCGCAAAAAATCTGGTTGGCGGAGAATTTGGTTGCCGTGCCTGCGGCCTATGTTTGAGGCTACCTGAAACCGCCCTTCAAGGAATGAACCATGCCCAACACCCCCGACAACACCATCCCATCCGCACATCCCCACGACGGCACCCTCTCCCCCTGCACGCTCACCGACTGGACCTTCACCCGCTACCACACGCCCGGCAAATCAGGGTATGCCGTGGTGTACGGCACAGTCGCCCAAGACGGTTCGGGGCGTTTTGCCGCAGGCAGCCGAATCCGCACCTCGCCCGTTACCCAATGGTCGGCACCGCTGGCCCATACGCACAACTCGGTGTATTGCCTGCCGGAAGGTGCAGGCTGCTTTTGCGACCTGCCTGCAACCTTACAGCCTGCCATAGATAGTTTGGGTATCGACCCTGCCGAAGCGGCCGTTATCCTACAAAACGCCTTCATGCAGCCTGCACATGCCTTGCCTGAAACCGCTTGTTTCGGCGTTCCGGTAATGCGACCGGCAGGACAGGGCGATTGTCCAGTCGTCATGGAGTGCCACATCGCCGAATTGCCGTTCTACCTGTTTTGGCGGGACAGCAGCATCGGTTCGGCCCAAAGCCTGATAGACGGACAAGCCGCCGTTTTTCTGCACGATTGGAACGCATTCTGCCGCCGGTTTGTTCGTACTGGCAGACACCGCGGCCAAACCGGCCACACAGGTGACAAATCCGCAGACGGCCAATACAGCTATTTCGGCCTGCCGATTGTGCATACGCCAGAACAGGATAATGCCCCTGCCATATCGGAAGCCGACATCGCCAAACTACCGTTTTACACCTATTGGCACACCGCCTGCGCTTCCGATGTGCACCGGTTAGCAGACGGCACACGCGTTGTGCCCCTTGCCGATTGGGAAGCCTTCTGCCGACGGTTGGTCTTGACCGGCAGATAGGCGGGCAAAAAAAGTGCAGGCTGCTTTTTATCGCCCCAACCCTGTTTCAGACGGCCTCTAAAGCAGCCTGCACCTTATTTTTCATTGTCAGATGACCAGAAACCGAGTATCCCATGCCCCAAACCTATTTCACCGCCGACTGGCACTTCTCTCATCCCAACATCGCCCGATACTGCCCGCAATTCCGCCTACAAAGCGATAACGCCGACGAGCTGAACGAATACCTAATCGACTGCTGGAACCGCGTCGTTACCCCGCAAGACACTGTGTACAACCTCGGCGATGTCTGCTTTGCCAAAAAGCCCGCACACATCGAAGCCGTGCTGCAACGGCTTAACGGGCAGCATCATTTGATCTACGGTAACCACGACTACCTGATTCGGCAAAACGAAGCACATTTCCTCAACACGCGCAAAGCCGACGGCCATCCATTGCTCTCGTCCGCCAGCCATTACCTACGGCTCAAACTGCCCGAAATCGGCAATACCGCGATTTTGTGCCACTATCCCTTATACGAATGGGACGGCATCCACCACGGCCTATACCACCTCTACGGCCATCTGCACGACCGCATGGCTGCCGTCAAAGGACGCGCCCTCAATGTCGGCTGGGATATGCACGGCCGTTTCCTGACCGCACAAGATATTGACGGCTTCCTGCGCGACCTCCCTGCCGTGCAGTATTTCGATGACAAGCAAAACGTTATCGTTGGCAACAGCACGGAAGATGCGGCTGCAAAAGTTCGGGCGAGATTGGCAGCATTGAATGAATGAGCTTTTATTTTAGAGATGAATTTTCAGGTAGCCTTGAATGGTGCAGGCTACCTGAAAAACAGTCGGCAAAACAAAAGGACGGTTTTTCAATCCGTCCTTTCCGCATCAGCAATACCGCCAAGTGTCCCGCATAAAATGAATGATCTCGTTTAGCGGCACGGGCGAAAGCGTAAACTGCTTGCCCCCTTTCTGCTGCTCCACTTCCAAAATCAGCATACAGTCTTCCGACAACTTGCCCTCTCCGTCAAATTCCAGTTCTTTGATTTTGACCGACCGGGTGATGCCGTTGTCCGCCAAGTTCTGCCGGTATGCCTCGCCCGTGTGCCCGTAAAAATGGTAGGCAAACGCCAGCTGGTCCAGCACATCAGCAATCTCTTCCGCGCCGTAACCGCTTTGGCTGTCGGCAGGCTGGTCGTGCGTTATCAGCAGATCGGGATCATGTTTGTTTTTCAGGTAGTCTTTAACAAGGCGGCGCAGGGTTTGCCGTTCATACTCCTGAATAAATTCGCCGTGCGGCCGCTGTTTCCTATCGCCAATGCGCCCGATGCCGAGAATTTCCAGCGACTCGCCATCCTTCTGCAACACAAACGGCTCGCCCGTTTTCAGCACCCAAACGCGCCGATAAACATCAATCGGAAAAGCAGCCTGCACGCTTTGCCGTTCCAATTCATCCAAAAATTCATGGTCTTCATGATTGCCGCGCACACAGAGCATATTGAGGTTGAGCCGCTCGAGGAATTGGGCGATTGGCGGCTTGGCGTGCACAAAATCATCCACAAAGCCTAACTCATCGCGGTCTCTTGCCGCATGACGCAGCGTGGCCTTGTCCATACGGCCCTTATCCGGGAATGCGCCCATATCGCCGCATTGGACAATTAAGTCTATGGATTTGCCGGTGGTTTGCTGGTAGTGGTGTGCCAGTTTGAAGGGGAGCAGGAATTTGCCGTGGATGTCGGCGAACAGGGCAAGGCGGATCATGGGAACGGTTGCAGTTGAGTGATGGAAACAAAACGCAGAGACGGTGGCGCCTCGGTCAATCGAAAAAATATTTTAGCAGCAAACAGCAAACTATTTTTTATTTCCCCGTTCGGTGCCGAGCATCAAACTAATCTACGCCGGCTTGCACGAGAAAAGTTCCCTGAGATGACATTCTCGACACTAGATCGCTCTGAGTGATCTGCATTATGAAATCAAAACAGGCATATCCTTCAGGAGATGCCTGTTTTACTAGTATCAGTCTCTCAGATATGCTTCTGATGAAGCAAGAAACTTTTTGAATTCACACACGAACATTGCCGCCTTCAAGTTTTCGCTTAAACAGATCTGAGTGAGTACGATTTGACGGACAAAGCTTGAATGCTGCATCAACCTGATCATAGCCAAGCTGTCAGGCATAAACCTTTTTTCCAACCAGTTTTTGACTGTTCGCTCTGATACACCTGTCCAATGTGCAAGGTTTTTGACATTGACATGATTTTTCTGCAATTCTTTGTATAAAGCGCTTGAGAGTAACTCTTTCCACATATCTTCATTGATATTCTTCAAGGGAAGTTTTTTTCCATTTGAGTGCAACATTTTTCCTAACTGTTCCTTTATATTTTGTTAATCAATAAATTACCTACCATTTGTTATGGATCCAAAGGAACAGTTATCAAAACAGCAAAAAGCGGTTCTGTATATCCGTATGTCCACGGATCATCAGAAATATTCGCCTGATAACCAGAAAGCTTTTTTGCTGGAATATGCCAATAAGAATGGACTGACCGTTGTTGGTGAATTTATTGACGAAGGCATCAGCGGAGTCGTGACGCAAAAACGGTATCAGTTCTTGAACTTAATTGATTTGGTCAGAAGCGGCAAAGCAGATTTCGGTCATATTTTGGTTTATGACGCGAGTCGCTGGGGACGCTTTATTGACCCGCAAGAATCTAGTTATTACCAATACCTCTGTCAGCAGCAAAACATCATTCTGCACAAATGTGCGGAACCGATTCCAGTGGCAACAGAAGAGTTGGATCCGGTAGTAACAGGTATCATAGATGTATTCCAGCAAACTTCCGCCGGTCTCTTTAGCAAGGGACTATCAAAGAAGGTTTTTCTCGGGCAAGAAAACTTGATCAGGCTCGGTTTTCGACAAGGTGGCTCTGCAGGGTACGGATTGCGCCGCTTGTTGGTAGACGAGAATAGGCAGCCAAAATTTGAGCTTAAGGCCGGGGAACATAAGAGTATCCAAACCGACAGGGTAATTCTGGTTCCCGGCCCGGAACATGAACAGGCCGTTATCCGGAAAATTTACGAGGACTTCATTTACCAAAAAATGAGCGAACAGGCGATAGCTGATGATTTAAACAGACAGCACATTTTGACCGACCGTGGCACCTCTTGGACTAGAGGTGTTGTGCATCAAATCCTGATTAACGAAAAATACATCGGCAATAATGTCTGGAACAAAAGCAGCTATTCGCCCTTCAAGCCACATAAAGGCAAGAATGCCTCCGAACAATGGGTACGGGCTAATTCAGTCTTTCAACCCATTGTTTCCACCGTACTGTTCAATGCCGCCCAAAGCATTATCCACCAAAGAAGCCGGCATTGGAGCAATGAAGAAATGCTGGATAAATTAAAGGAGCTACTCCGAATTAATGGCAAGCTGTCTGGTTTGATCATTGATGAAGCCGCAGATTGCCCTTCCAGCAGTATGTTCCGTAGCCGCTTCGGAAGCCTACTTAAGAGCTATCGGGAAGTAGGTTATACACCCAGCCGAGACTATCGCTATCTGAAAATCAATCGTGCCTTGAGACGGACTCATGCAGATCTGGTTGAGCAGACGATTGCAGAAATTGAGCGGCTGGGGGGAGCGGTATCCCGCATTCCGGAAAACGATTTACTCCATATTAATCAGGAGTTTTTTGTTTCTCTAGTGCTGGCACGCTGTCGGATAACCGATGCTGGTACCAAACGCTGGTTTATACGTTTTGACAGTAGCCTTGCTCCTGATTTGACCATAGCTGTGCGGCTGGATGAAACGGCGGAGAAAATAGTAGATTACTATCTACTTCCTTCCGAAAAAACCCATTGTGCCAAAGTGAGATTGATGGAACAAAACCCAATTGACTGGGATTGTTATCGCCATAAAGATTTGAGTCGTTTTTTTGCCATGAGTAAACGGGTATTGATTAAGGAGGCAATTTTATGAGGATGGTGATTCAAACACTACCGATCAATCGAATCAAGGTCCTGAATCCACGCAGTAGGAACCCCAAAGTGTTTAACCAATTGGTCGCCAGCATCGCGGCAGTCGGTCTAAAGCGTCCGATTACCGTTACCAAATCGGAAATATTGGATGGAGAACAATGGTATGGCCTATTATGCGGCGAAGGAAGATTGACCGCCTGCCAAGAGCTAGGTGAAGAGTACATACCGTGTCACATTGTGGAGGTTAGTGGTGACGAAGGATTTTTAATCAGCCTGGCTGAAAATATTGCTAGACGTAAGCACACCAATTTGGAAATACTGTCTGCCATTCGGGTGTTGTATGAACGTGGATATTCCGAAAAAGATATTTCACGAAAAATTGGCCTGCATCAAGCATACATACGGGGAATTTTACATTTGTTGCGAGAAGGTGAGGTACGCCTGATTGCAGGCGTAGAAAAAGGCTATTTGCCGATTGACGTTGCTGTCGATATTTCCCGTGCAAAAGAAAAAGAAGTTCAAACGGCTTTATCCGATCTCTACCAACAACAGAAGCTAAAGCGCGGAGATATTGCCAAAATCAGGAGACTGATCCAACAGAGAAAGCGTGATGGTAAAACTTACCACTTCACTCCGAGGCGTAATACACCTATCAATAAGGAGAAGCTACTTCAAATGTATGAGAATGAGATTAAGCGAAGACAGTTGATGGCAACACAGGCTGAATTTTGCCAACAACAGCTGCTGATCATTCTTTCTGGGTTAAATCGTTTGTTTGAGGATAATCATTTCAAAACACTGCTTCGGGCAGAGAGAATCGTAGATATGCCTGAGAACCTCAGTAAATGTCTGAGCCATTATAGGGAAACATATATCAATGAATCAGCCTAAACACATCGCTTATGCTTTTCAAGCATCATTGAAGAACATCGCGCTCAAAGATATTCAAACCATGCACCCCTTCCCCGAAGGGATACGGGAGAGCGTGAAGTTCAAAAGCATCTTGGCCTCAGTAGAGGAAATTGGTGTTATTGAGCCGCTGGCTGTTTATGAAGAAAACGGTAAGTACCTCTTACTGGACGGGCATCTCCGTCTGCTTGCCTTACAAGAACTAGGAATCGACACGGTAGTATGTCTGCTGTCCACAGACGATGAAGGATTTACCTATAACCGGCAAATTAACCGGTTAAGCCCAATTCAGGAATACCGGATGATCAGCCGTGCAATTGGCAAAGGCATATCAAGGGAGAAAATTGCCAAAACCCTGAATATCAACTTATCCGGAATCGAAAGCAAGTTGAATTTGCTGAATGATATCGCGCCCGAAGTAGCCGCGAAACTCGCAGACAAGCATCTGGCACAAGATACGTTTCGGATTCTCCGAAAAATGAAACCCATCCGACAGATGGAAGCTGCAGATATGATGATTGCAGCCAACAAGTTCACCAAGTCCTATGCGGAGATGATCTTGGTGGCCTCCTCCCAGGAAGACTTGGTTGATCATGCTCAGAAAAAGAAAAAGCACTCGGATAGTCTAGAAAAACTTTCACTGTTGGAACAAGAAATGGACAGGTTGAAGGAGGACTATACCCGGACAGAGAAAGAAATTAGTGATACCAATCTGTCTTTGATTGTGGCTGGCGGTTATTTGAAAAGATTGTTAGATAACTCTGCCGTGAAAGAGTTCATCAGCTTGTATTATGCGGACATCCTAACCGCATTAGATACGGTTTCCCAGCAATTGCAACAAGCCCCGATGTCTCTTGAAAAAGAGTAAAGTATCAAAAAAGCTGCCTCATTTCTGAAAGGTGGCTTTTTTAGCTTTGTTACTCCAATCACAAAAAGTATGCCACCCTCCGAAAGGCTGTAGAAATCAGTAGCGTTTCTACACTTTTTCCGCTACTGAAAGCTTCCATTTTTGCTGAAATAGTTTTTGAGTAGTTATCCGGTGTTGTCAAGAACAGAGTGGGTTTCCTGTACCTATCGACATTCTTGATAATGCCGGGTAGCTGCTTAATTGGGTCTTCAAGCAAAAATCAAAAGTGTAAACAATACTGTTAATCTCGACATATACTAGTGTCGGAAATCAGCTCGGCAAGCATAACTGCTCGGTTGAGTATGGAATTAATATCTTGTTTGACCAATTTGCGGGTGGCATCTCTAGCGGAGCAGGCGTGGGCTAGATTGATACTGGGTAGGAGCCAATAGAGGAAACGGTCTCTTTAACGTCCATTCAGAAACTGTAGCACTATAGTTTTGAGCCATTGGGTGGTAATGAAGAGTAGGTAGAGGCTGTTGCTATCTGTAAGCTATTACGGCTTGTTAGTTGCTTTGGTTTGTTGGTTATTGGCGAAAGATAGAGGAAGCAAATAATATCTTTCGATAATTCTGATTATTGCTTTTGTATTAGCAACTAAATTCAGGTAAAACGATTACATAACAAATTATTATGAATAGCAAAATATCCTTACGTTTGCTAGAATAACCAAATTTACTTGATTTAACATGATGAATCCTAGGAACTCCCCATGTCCCACCAAACCGAGCTGATTAAGAAACTTCAGGAAATCTTCCAAATCGACCGAGCCGACCTTGATTTCGGTATTTACCGTATTTTAAACAGCCGTTCGCAGGAAATCGGCGATTATTTGCAAAACAAATTGCCCGCCAAAATTCAGGCTGCGTTTTCCGCGTCCGGCCAAACGCAGATTGACGGCTGGAAACGGGAATTGGCAGAAGCCGAAAAAGCCGCCGCAGACTTGGGCGCAAACCCTGCCGACCTGCCCAAAGTCAAGGAATTAAAAGGTAAAATCGCCATCGCGCAAAAAAGCGGGGCGGCGGGTGAAGCGGCGGTTTACAACCATCTGCTCACCTTCTTTTCGCGCTACTACGAAGAAGGCGACTTCATCAGCCAACGCCGCTACAAGGGCGATACCTACGCCGTGCCGTACAGCGGCGAAGAAGTGCTGCTGCACTGGGCTAATAAAGACCAGTATTACACCAAATCGGGCGAGAACTTCAGCAACTACCGCTTCAAACTTTCAGACGGCTGCGAAGTATTTTTCCGCCTGACCGCAGCCGACACCGCCAAAGACAACCGCAAAGACAACGATGCCGCCCGCGTATTTGCGCTGGCACAAGAGCGCGTGATTGAAAAAGAAGACGACAACGGCGATATTTACGAAGAAGCGGTTTATCCCGTCCGCGAAATTTCAGACGCTTCGGGCGGCAAAACGCTGGAAATCCGCTTCGAATACATCGTTGCGCCCAAAGGCGAGAAAAAGCCGCAGGAAAAAGCCAACGAAAACACCATCGTCGCGCTTAAAAAACTCATCGGCGAAGATTGGCAAGCCGTTTGGCAGCCTGCACCGACCGAGAAAAACCCAAACCGCACGCTGTTGGAAAAGCAACTTGCCGACTATACCGCCAAAAACACCGCCGATTATTTCATCCACAAAGACTTGGGCGGCTTTTTGCGCCGCGAATTGGATTTTTACATCAAAAACGAAGTGATGGACTTGGACAACATCCAAGACGCGCCCACCTTCGCCAACATCGAAGGCAGCCTGCACCAAATCCAAACCCTGCGCGCCATCGCCCGCGAAATCATCGATTTCCTCGCCCAACTGGAAGATTTTCAGAAAAAGCTGTGGCTGAAAAAGAAATTCGTTGCCAAAAGCCACTGGCTCATCACGCTGAACCATATTCCCCAAGAAATGCTACAAACCGTGTTTGCCAATGCCAAACAGCGCGAAACATGGAAAAATCTTTTTGCAATCAATGATTTACCCCCCCCGATAAAAATCCGGATTCCTTTGTCGAATCAAACCCTTATCTGACGGTTGATACGTCCCTTTTCCCTACCTCCTTTCAAACCGCGCTCCTTGCCGCCCTCTCCAACGACCATAATTTAGATGAAGCCACAGACGGCCTGCTCATCCATTCCGACAATTTTCAAGCCCTGAACCTGTTGCAGGCGCGTTATCGCGGACAGGTGAAATGTATTTATATTGATCCGCCGTATAACACGGGCGGCGACGGGTTTGTTTATAAGGACAATTACCAGCATTCTAGTTGGGCTAGCCTGATTTCAAACGCCACTCCCCTTGCACATTCTTTGCAGCCTGATAACGGCGTTTTCTTTGCCAGTATTGATGACGATGAACAGGTTTTGCTTCGCCAAATTACCGAACTGACTTACGGTAAACAGAATTTCATCAATAACGTGATTTGGCAAAAGAAATATTCCCCGTCCAATGACGCAAAATGGCTTTCAGATAATCATGATTTCATTATTGCGTTTGCTAAAAACAAAGAAATTTGGCGACCTGATTTATTGCCACGTTCAGAAAAAACGCAAGCAATGTATAAAAACCCAGATAATGACCAACGTGGAGTTTGGAAATCTGGGGATATGTCAGTAAAAACATATTCACCATCAACAGATTATCCAATTGCCACGCCATCAGGACGTATAGTTAATCCGCCAGCAGGTAGATGTTGGCGCGTATCAAAAGAAAAATTTGAAGAATTAGTTGCAGATAATCGTATTTGGTTTGGAGAAACAGGAAATAACGTTCCATCTGTTAAACGTTTCCTTTCTGAAGTTAAAGACGGCGTAACACCTTTGACTGTATGGACTTACGAAGAAGTCGGACACAATCAGGAAGCCAAAAAAGAAATGGTTGCCTGTTTTAATGTCGGACAAGAAGTTTCAACAGAATTACTTAGCAAGGCTACGCCCAAGCCTGTTCGTTTGCTAAACCGCATTTTGACAATTGGCGCAAAAGCTAACGATAGCCTGATTTTGGATTATTTCGCCGGTTCAGGTTCAACCGCCCATGCCGTCATCAACCTGAACCGCGAAGACGGCGGCAGGCGAAAATACATCCTGGTCGAACAAGGCGAATATTTCGACACGGTGTTGAAGCCGCGCGTGCAGAAAGTGGTTTATGCCGAAAATTGGAAAGACGGCAAGCCGCAAGCCGATAAAGAAAGCAGCCTGAACGGTGTGCCGCAAATCGTCAAAGTCTTAAAACTGGAAAGCTACGAAGACACGCTGAACAACCTGGTGTTAAAAGACAACGGCGATTTGTTTGCCAAATTGAATGACGGCGCGAAGGAAGATTATCTCTTGCGCTATATGCTGGCCGACCAAAGCCGCGATTCGCTGCTCAATACCGATGTTTTCAGACGGCCTTTCAATTACCAAATGGACATCGCCACGAATTCGGCAGGCGCAACCGAACGGATGGACATCGACTTGGTGGAAACGTTTAATTACCTGCTGGGCCTGCGCGTCCATGCCGTCAAAGACCGCATTGAAAAAGACGGCTATTTGGCCGTGGAAGGCACGCTGCCGGACGGGGAAACCGCGCTGGTGCTTTGGCGCGATTGCGAAAAGGTAGGATACGAAGGTTTGGATGCGCTGTTAGGCCGTCTGAAAATCAACCCGCAAGATTCGGAATACGATACGGTGTATATCAACGGCGACCACAACATCGCCACGGTGTGGGAAAACGAAAACGGCGTTTCGGGTCGTCTGAAAATCCGCCAGATTGAAAGCGAATTTATGGCGTTGATGTTTGGGGAGACGCAATAATGGCGAAAAAACCGACTTTCCACGACCATCTGATTTTAAACCGCTGGCTGCTCTCGCTGTTCCACAAAAAAGATTTGGCAACACTCAAGGCGCAGATGGGCGGCGATGAATACGAGGGCGAAGCCAAAGATGAACAAAGCGGCTTCTTCCACCAACTGACGGGCGTTTTGTTTTTCGGCGAAGGCTCTGCCTTGTCGGAAAACGATTTGCGCCGCTACGATTTGAACGTGTTGCGCCATTGGCGGCAAATCACGCAAAAGCGCAATAAAACCTACCATCAGGAATTGAAACTCAAATATTTCCAATATCTGTCGCTGATTTTTACCGAGATTTATCTGGATTGGTATTTCAACCGCCGAGATGCGCTTCTGGAGGTGTTGAACGAACAGCTTGAACAATATCAAAACGAAACGGGTAAGGCTGCGGAAAAGTTCGCGCCCTATCAGGCGGAAGATTTGAATATGACCGCCTTTTGGAATGCCACGGGCAGCGGCAAAACGCTGTTAATGCACGTCAATATCTTGCAGTATCTGGAATATTCGGACAAAAAACCGGACAAAATCATCGTCTTGACCCCGCGAGAAGGCTTGAGCAGGCAACACGTCGCGGATTTGGCTTTGTCGGGTTTCGGCGCGGCTCTGTTCGATAAAAACGGCACATCGAATTATCCTTCCCTTGATTTTGATGGCAACAGTTTGAACATAAAAGTAGAAGTCATAGACATCAACAAGCTGGGCGACAAATCGGGTGAAAAAACCGTGGCGGTAGAAGCCTTTGCGGGCAGTAATCTGGTTTTGGTGGATGAAGGACACAGCGGCTCGAGTGCAACCGACGGCGCATGGCTGAAACGGCGTGAAGCCTTAACCAAAGGCGGCTTTTCCTTTGAATATTCGGCCACTTTGGGGCAGGCAGTGGCGGGCAAAAAGAATGCCTTGCGCGAAAAATACGCCAAATCCATTTTGTTCGACTATTCCTACAAATATTTCTACGCCGACGGCTACGGCAAGGAAAGCCTGATTCTAAACCTGAAAAAAGGCGCGTATTTCGCCGAACATGAAAAGCTGTATTTCACCGCCTGCCTGCTGTCGTTTTACCAGCAGATGTATCTGTATCAGAAGCATACGGGTCGTCTGAAAACTTGGAACATCGAAAAACCTTTGATGATTTTTGTCGGTAAAAGCGTTGCCGATAAAACCAGCGGCAGCGAAACCGCCGAACAGAAAACGGAAAAATCGGACGTGTTCCATGTGTTGTCGTTTTTGGCGTTTTTCCTGAACGAGCGGGAAAAAGTGGAAGGCTATCTGGCGGATTTGGTGGCGGACAAGGCAAGGCTTTTGGACGATAAAGACAACAATATCTTCCTGCGTCGCTTTGCGCCCTTGATGGATTTTGCGGGTAATTCGGCGGCTTTGTACGACGATATTCTGCGTTTGGTGTTCAATGCCGAAAGCGGCGGACGCTTACAGCTCAAGCAGCTTAAAAAGGCAGAGGGTGAATTGTCGCTGTCGGTCGGCGGTTTCCCCGCGTTCGGCGTCATCAATATCGGCAATGCTGCGGATTTTGCCAAATCGGGTGAAAACTATCGCGATGAATTCGATACTTCGGGCGATGAATTTTCAGGTAGCCTGTTTGATACGATTAATACGCCTTCGGGCAATATCAATTTCTTGATCGGCTCGAAAAAATTCACCGAAGGCTGGTCGAGCTGGCGCGTTTCCACCATGGGGCTTTTAAACATGGGCAAAAGCGAAGGTAGCCAGATTATCCAGCTTTTCGGTCGCGGCGTGCGCCTCAAGGGACAGGGCTATTCGCTCAAGCGCAGCCTGCCGGGCGAACGTCCGTACGGCGTGCATCTGGAAAAGCTGGAAACGCTCAATATTTTCGGCATCAACGCCGACTATATGGAAAAATTCCGCGAATATTTGGCGGAAGAAGGCGTGGATACCGAAGACATCATCACGCTGGACTTTAAAGTTCAGCCCAATCTGCCGCAGGGCGTGAAATTGCGGACTTTGGCTTTGGACGACGAATACAAGGGCAACCGCCAAAAAAGTTTCAAGCGCAGCATGAATGTGGATTTGTTTGAAATCCCCGAACAATGGCGCGGCAAAATCAAGCCGCCTTTTGCCGTGTTGGACTGTTATCCGCGCATTCAGGCACTTGCCAGCAAGGGCAATCAGATTGCCCAATCCAAAGACAGGCAGAAACAGACGGCTGCGCTGAACAGCAATCTGTTTGAACTGTTCGACTGGGACAGGATTTACCTGAAATTGCAGCAGCACAAGCTTTTGCAGTCTTGGAACAATCTTCGTTTGGACAAAGGTCGTCTGAAAACTTTCGCCGAAACAACCGGCTGGTACAAACTCTATATCCCATCATCCGAATTGGCAGTGCAATCCTTTGCCGACGTGAAAAAACAGGAAGGTCTTTTGATCGAATTGCTGCTGGACTATGCCGATGCGTTTTACAAGTCGCTCAAAGCCGCCTACGAAGGGCAGTTTTACCGCGAGAAAATCGTGGACGAAAAAAACGGTTCCATGCTCGACAGCTATCTGTTCTCCATCAACAAAACAGAAGACGGCGGCGGCTATGAAGCCAAATTGAACGATTTGAAACGCCGCGTGGAATCGGGCGAATTGGCGGAGATGGTGGGCTGGACTGCACCGAATGTGGAAGCCATCTGCTTTGACCCGCATCTGTTTTACCCGATTATGGTGTTGGAAAACAAAGAGGCTTTGCCCTTTACCATGAAGCCGCTGTCCATGAATGAAGAGAGCGAAATTCAGTTTGTGAAGGATTTGCAAAAGGCGGCGGGGGAAAAAGGCCGTCTGAAAGAATGGACGGGGGACAAGGATTTGTATCTCCTGCGAAACGCGGCAAACAAAGCCAAGGGTTTGGGTTTTGCGCTGGCGGGCAATTTCTATCCCGATTTTTTGTTGTGGCTGGTGGACAGGGAAAGCGGCAGGCAGTGGCTGACCTTCATCGACCCCAAAGGCATACGCCACATGACGTGGGAACATCCGAAATTCGGTTTGGCGGATGAAGTGAAAAAGCTGGAACAGTCTTTGAAGCTGCAAGATTTGACGTTGAACAGCTTTATTTTGTCCGTTACGTCGTATAAGGGCTTGCTGGACGATGGCGCGGCAGCCGTGTTCGACAAAACCGAAGACGAGTTCCGCGAAAAACATATCCTGTTTATGGAAGACGAAAATTATCTGCAAACCATGTTCGACATGATTTTAAACGGGGATAAAGTATGAACATCACGCCGCATCAGGCCAAATATTACGCGCACCAGCTTTTGTGCCAAAAAAGCGGCGACGAGCGGCTGTCGCAGGCTTTGTTTGAAGCGCAGGTGGATTTGCAGCCGCACCAAATCGATGCCGCATTGTTTGCTTTGGAAAACCCTCTGCGCGAAGGCGTGTTGCTGGCGGACGAAGTGGGTTTGGGCAAAACCATAGAAGCGGGTTTGGTATTGTGCCAGCTTTGGGCGGAACGCAAACGCCGCCTGTTGGTGGTTTGCCCCGCCGCGTTGAGAAAGCAATGGCAGGCGGAATTGCGGGAAAAATTTTCGTTGCCGTCTTTGGTGCTGGATAAAGCAGTTTTAAAGCAGCAAAACCGCAGTCTGACCGATTTTCTGACTTCGCAAGCGGGCAGGCAGGTTTTGGTGGTTTCCTATGAGTTTGCCGCCAAATGTGCCTCTGAAATCAATGCCGCCGGCTGGAATTTAGTGGTGTTTGACGAAGCGCACAAATTACGCAATGTCTATAAAAGCGGTAGTAAGCAGACGCAAACGCTTTTAAATGCGTTTGCAGGCAGTCAAAAACTACTGCTTTCCGCTACCCCGCTGCAAAACTCACTGATGGAATTTTACGGCTTGTCGCTTTTTCTGGACGAACATTTGTTCGGCAGCAAAAAGGAATTTCAAAAGTGTTTTATTAATCGTGGCGATACGGACGAATTGCGGACGCGCTTATCGCCTTATGTGAAACGCACGCTCCGCAAGGATGTGTTGGAATATATCCGATACACCCGCCGCCACACCATCACGCAAAATTACCGCCTGAACGACGACGAATACGCGCTTTACATAGCGGTTTCGGATTTTTTGGCCAAAGGTGAATCCTACGCTCTGCCCAAGCGGCAAAGGCATTTGACGGGATTGGTACTGCGCAAACTTTTAGCATCTTCCACACCCGCCCTTTCCGGGACGCTGGGCGTTATCCGACAAAGGCTGGATACAATGCAAAAAACGGCTCAAAGGCCATCTGAAAGCCTGCTTGCCTCCTTGGGCGAAGATTTGGAAGACTGGGAAGCGTTTGACGATGACGAAAACGACGGCGATGCAGAACCCATAGACTTCAAACTGTTGGCGGCGGAAATCGCCGAAATGGATGGTTTCATCAAACATGCCCGTGCCCTAACACATGACAGCAAAGCTCAAGCACTGCTGCAAGCCTTGAAAACCGGTTTGCAAAAAATGCAGGAAGCAGGTGCGGCGGACAAGGCGGTGATTTTTACCGAATCGGTACGCACCCAAGAATACCTGTTTGAATTTTTAAGCAAAAACGGTTACGAAGGGCAAATCGTACTGTTTTCCGGCAGCAACAAACATCCCGACAGCCAACGGCGTTATAAGGCGTGGCTGGATAAAAACGCGGGCAGCCCGCACCACACCGGCTCACCCGCCGTGGACAAACGCACTGCATTGATTGATGCCTTTAAAAATCAGGCAAAAATCATGATTGCTACCGAATCCGCTGCTGAAGGCGTAAACCTGCAATTTTGTTCGCTGCTCATCAACTACGATTTGCCGTGGAATCCGCAGCGCATCGAACAGCGTATCGGCCGCTGCCACCGCTACGGACAAAAATCGGATGTCGTGGTGATTAATTTTTTGAATACCCGCAACGATGCCGACCGTCGCGTGCTGGAGCTTTTAACCGACAAATTCAAACTGTTTGACGGCGTATTCGGCGCATCTGACGAAATACTGGGCAAGATTTCAGACGGCCTGGATTTTGAAAAGAGAATATTGGAAATTTACGACACCTGCCGCACGCCCGAAGCGATTCAGACGGCCTTCGACCGGCTGCAACAGGAGCTGGAAAGCCAAATTGCCGAGACGCGGAAACTGGCGGAAGAGCGGCTGTTGGAATATTTCGATACCGACGTGCACGACCGATTCAAAACCCGTTTGCAGCAAACCCGCGATCGTCTGGACGATTTTCAACGCTGGTTCTGGCTGGCCAGCCGCTTCGCCTTAAACAACTACGCCGACTTCAATCCGCAAAGCTACCGCTTCGACCTGAAAACCGCTCCCGAGCCGCATTTGCATTTGGGCAGATACCGCCTGCTCAAAGAGAGTGGCACAAACGATACTGCCGCCCTGCACCGTCCCAATACCGATTTGGGGCAATGGTGTCTAGCCCGATGCCAAAACGTCCCGACACCCGCTGCCAAAATAATGTTTGACTACGGCAATTTTGATGGCGGCAAAATCAGCATCCTTGCCCAAAACCAAGGTAAATCAGGCTGGCTTTTGGTGGCAAAACTCAAAATCTTTTCACAAGCCGATACCTTTGAAACCCTGCTCTTTACCGCGCGTACCGATGGCGGCGAATGGCTGGACGACGATTTCTGCCAAAAACTTTTGCTGCTTGACGCACGGCAAAACAGCCATACAGACAGCGTTCCACAAGACATCACCGAAAGCGCCTCCTTGAAACAGGACAGCTTTTTTTCCCGCTACCAAGAACAAAACAGCCGCCACTACCGCGAGCGCGTTTTACAGTTCGACCGCTGGGCAGACGACCAAAAAGCCGCCTTGGGCGACGAATTAGAAGAAGTCAAAATAAAAATCAAAAATGCCAAACGGGAACGTGATTTAGCACAAAACACCGCCGAATTGGCACAATACGAAGACCTAATCCGCAAACTGGAACAACAAAAACGCCGCCTGAGAAACACATTGGACGACAAAGAAGATGAGATTGACGACAAACACGAAGCTTTAATCCAAGAATTGCGCCATCAGACGGTATTTGAAAAAGACATCGAGACTTTGTTCGCAGTCAAGTGGGAGATTGTGTAGGAAATGACTTGAGTCCTATAACTGCTTAGATTGTCTGTATAAACAATGTTATCAGGCATAATTTTCTTCTTGATGATAGGTTGTGTAGCTATATAACATAGTAAAGAATAATAGATATAGGAAACTCTCTCTGTTCTTGATAGTGGAAGAAAGTTTCTTGAAAGCAATTAAACAGAAATGAAAGCTTCCAGTGGTGAAAAAGTATAAACAACGAGCTGAGTTACGATAATTGAGGCATACACTAGATAGTGCCGTTTTCGTGTAGTAGCAGTTTATAGTTGGCAGCGTCTGACTTGTTGTGGACGAAGCTATAATGAAATAGTCCACATCGGTTACCGCGCAGAATGAATAACACGTAGGAATGTCTAGCATTTCATAGATGAAGTGCCGATAACACCTTCTTCTCGGAATATCTGTGGCGCATTGGTATCGAGCTGTTTGTTTTTTTGCATTAGTTGGTTTGAGTATCAATGGGAATACCCTCGTTGGCTTTGGCACAAATCGTGGCACAAATGACCGCAGCCAGTAGTATATGAACAGATAAAAAACGCCCTAAATCAAGGGCGTTTGTCTATACACATACTACTGGTTACGGGCTAGGTGGGTTCGATTCCCCCGCCTCCACCAATACCCAAAATCCCAACCCTCATCGGCTGGGATTTTTTTGCCCGTTCCCCCAGTGTTGGCGCGGTTTCCGGGCCTTGCCTTGCGAGCGCCGCCCCTGCGAAGTCGACGTTTTTGCCCCCCACCGACGCCTCTCTGTTCTCCGTTTTCTCTGGTGGCCACGCGATCGTTCCCAAGGTTATTTCCTTTGCTGACGCAGGTTTAGAGGCGGTCGTTTGTGGTTAGCAACTCCTGTAGCGGTGGCGACCGAGTGCCAAGCGGCCACAAAAAAACCGTCCGCAGGCGGTTGCTGGCGCTGGGTGCAACGCGCTCACCCGGGTAGCTGGATGCGTTGCAGACTGAGGGACATACGGGTGCTGTGGCTTCCACCCTATAGCTCGGATTTCAACCCGATAGAGAAGACATGGGCATGGATCAAACGGTTGAGGAAACAATGGCGGTTGGCTGATGTGAATGCCCTGCTGTTTTGGTTCTTTACTCTCGTTACTCTTTATTAGCAATTTGACTATAGATGATCAATCGTCCAGTTTCGGAACGTCCCAGTCCGCCGGGCGCGCTTCGCCGGTCTGGTAGAACTGCTTCACCAGCTTCACGTATTCCAGAAAATCCCGGTTCTCTGTAGCCAGTCGATTGGCCATGTCCCAATCGATTTCGTCACGCTCGCGGGCCGGTATCAGGACCTGACTGTCGGCAGGGTTGTCCACGTCCAGCTTGATGAAACCGATGCCGTGGGCGGCGAACAACATCCGCAGTTCCTTTAGAGTATCGGTGCCGCCGATTTCCGCCGTCACCAGATAGCCAAAGTTGGCCCACAAAGAATTCGACACTGCCTGAAAAAAACACTCGCGCACGTTCGAACGGTTGATCAACAGCTTGGCCTCGAACGACCACAACTTGGTGCGCTTGTCGGAATACTGGTTGACGCAGTCCCGCACCTCCTGATGCCAGTCCGCACCCAAGTCTTCCATGCCAACCACGTCCGGGTAAAGCCAGCGGTTCCCGTTCGGGCCGCGCTTATTCGATGAACGCTTCTCATCGATGCGCTTGGAGAATACGCTAAACTCCTCCCACAAGTATTGCGACAGCAGCGGGTACAGCGCGTGCTCGTCAATTTTCAAAATACTCGCATCTGCAGTCGTCGATGTCCCCTCGCTTTCGGCAGCCGCCACTTCGGCGCTGTCCGAGCGTTCCGAAAAGTAGTAACGGCGCGGCCGTCCTTCTGTCGTTTTGAGTCCCGGATGCTTCGTTTGCATACGCGGGCGCTGCGAGCTGATTTCAGCAACTAGCTGCTGCACCAAATCCGCATCGGACTTTATGTAGTCGCCACGGCTGTTAGCACGCTTTTCCTGGCACTCATCCGGGTATGAAGCGAACACCCACTCGGCGATCTGCCGTGCAGTGAATTTCTGCTCGGGCCGATCCTTCAGGTAGCCAATGACGGCCTTTGCAAGATTGAGTGTCATGTCTCCCCCCCTCAGAGCCGGAAAAGTTTCTTGATTTCGTTCTCTGCCGTTACCGGCATCTCATCTTTCTCATACTGACGAACATTGGCCACGATGGTTTTTGCTCGGGTGATCTCGTCGTTCACCCATTGAGCGTATGAAGAACTTGTATTCAGATTATCGATAACCGTGAAGAAATAGTCCTTCTGGTTTGCCTGAAACCAGAAGCTCAGGCTGCAGACCCATTTCTCCATCTCGAAGGAAGATCGAAACGGAAACCCTGCGGTCGCATTCCAATACTTGAACAACCGAATGGATGGCTTGATCAGCGACTTGTTCTCTTTGTTCTTTGCCTCAAGCGTTGCGTTGAAATCATTCGGGTTGGTCGTCATCCAACTGCCAGAGCCATCCGGAATCTGCAGCTCGCCGAGCCAGGTCGTAGTTGCGGGAACGAGGTCGAACTTGATGTGGTTCAGCTCCAGGACAATGGTCGGACTGGACTGACGGATATCCGAAGATTTGTAGTACTTCTCGACAAAAGCCTTCAGCCGATTCAGATAAGTCTGAGGCGTGGCGTTGTTCTCGCTAAACACGATCATGTAATCAATATCCGAACGCTCATCCATAGAGCGCGGAAGAATCGTGCCTCGAGTCGACGAACCGAAGCGGAAGTGCTGCTTGATTACGCCACTGCTGAAATGCTGGCCAAGCCGGGTTTGCAACGTGGAGATCGATGTCGTGATCAACGACTGCTCAGCTGTGGAGAGCACGGCACTACTGGCCGTGTCCGTCAGAAAACTCAATACCGACATTCTGTCATTTCTCCTTATCTACTTTGTGGGTGGCTTCGACTTCTTCGATCCCTTTGCGAGCTGCGACAAATGCGCGCCTTGGAATACTCGGGCTCTTCTGGTTCAGCTCATTGCGTGCAGAGGAAAGCGCCTTCAATCTCTCAGGAAGTTCGTCCAGCCGATCTGTCTCAAGCAGTTCGATCTCACGAAAAAAGCGGGCTTCATTTCGAAGAGCCAAGAACTGTCCGGCAGCTGCCCGGTGCATTGCAGCGCGCTCGTTCGGCTTGAGAAAGGTCATCAATCCCGTCAGCAGCGACGCCAGCAAGGTGAAGGCACTGGCCCACTCGGGTTGGCTTTTAACCAGAGTGGCACCTGCAATCGCACCAAGAGCGGTTGCAGGCACACCAAGCCAGTAGTTGCGCCGAACCCATGTATCTTCGGCGTTGAAATGCCCCTTGCTCGAATACAGGGCGTCTTCTTCCAGTCGCTCAGCCTCTCTGCAAAGCGCAGAAATCTTGGCTTGATCCTCTGGCGATGTCCCAGTCATCACGTCCTCCCGCACCAATTCGTTCTCATGCTGATGCTCCAGTCTGTGGCGGAGCCTTCGGCGGAATCGCGCCCTGCTGATAGGTCGCATCGAAAACGGTGTCCGTCAGCCAGCGCTTGAAGTTGGGGTTGTCGCTGAACTGCTTGAACAGTTCGGTGTGGTCGGACAGCAGCTCCAACACCACACGGTTGAGCGCCTTGTCGTGCTCTAACTTGGCGTTCTGCTTGTCGGAGTTCGCCTGCGCGTTCTGGTAGGCCTTGTCCTGCGCAACACGTGCCGGGATCTCCTCGGCGATAACCTTGCGGATCTTGTCCTCGTCCTTCCACTCGATGTTGCCGAAGAGGTCGTTGAAGGTCTTGATGATCGCGGAGAGTCTGTCGATGTCGGCTTCGCCCTTGCCGCCACCGCCACCCGGCGGCACTGGCTCGACGGTTGCGTCGGCATCGTCCATCGCCATCTTCAACGCCGCTTTGGCCTCAACCCGATAGCTGTCCATGTCGATGGTCTCCAGCACCCCCTTGGAGAGGTCTTCTTCCTTGGGCGCGGGCAATTTCGGGATGAGGAAGTTCAGGAAGATCGACAGCTTCTCCCACATCGGGTGACCGTAACTCAGGATCGCGGCGAGGAAACCGTAGCTGCGCACAAAGGCCTTCGCCTTTCCCTTGAACTTGACCTGATCGTCCTCGCCGAGCTGGTCGGTGTACTCGACCACGCACGCATCGAGGATCGGATCGAGTTTGTCCCGGTCTGCGCCGCTCAAGTAAAGCGTCACCAAGTCTTCCACCTGCTGCCAGCTATACACCTGCTGCCCGTCGAGTTCAGCCTTCAGGTCGTGCAGCTTGTTGGCGTCGGTTTCGCCGGTCTGTATGGTGGTGCGGTAGTAATCCTGGAACGCCGCCTTCACTGCCTCGGCATTGTCGGCGAAGTCGAGCACGAAGGTGTCGTGCTTCTGTGGATGCGCCCGGTTCAGGCGTGACAGGGTCTGCACCGCCAGCACGCCCGCCAGCGGCTTGTCCACGTACATCGTGTGCAGCAAGGGTTCATCAAAGCCGGTGACGAACTTGTTGGCAACGATCAGGAATCGATACGGGTCTTGCTTGAGATTGGCCGGAATGTCCTTGCTCGGAAACCCGTTGAGATCAGCCTCGGTCTTCTTCTGCCCGCCAATCTCGAAGTCGCCCGAGTAGGCCACGATCGCCTTGTACGGGCTCTTGATCTGGGTGAGGTAGTCCGACACCTCGCGCCAGTAGTCAATGGCCCGCGCGATGCCGTTACACACGATCATCGCCCGCGCCTTGCCACCGATCTTCTGTTTACCCGCCACCTGCGCTATGAAGTGATCGACCATGATCTCGGCCTTGCGGCGGATGGCCTTGCGGACGCGGGTTCGGTTCCGTATTCCGCCACCAGATTTCCTTTCATAAAACTTGTTTGGGTAGCCTTCGGGCTGCTGTTTTTATGTACTAGAAGTGTTTGGCGGTTTTAAAAAGGCTACCTGAAGGTTTCAGGTAGCCTTTTTTTAGTGAATTAAACTAAGAATGCTGCTGCGTTGGCTCGACTAGTCGTATTGTCTGCGGTTGGCCGCTTTGTTCCATCCTCATTTTCCTCTATTCGGTTGGATAAGGTTTTGCTGCGGCCAAACCGTTTTCTTTATGCCAAACGCGTGATGCAGTTTGAAGGATGTGGTTGATTACAGAGATCTTCGGAAATACCGGCCAATTTGGTGAGTACGGCAATTCACGCGCCATTTGTTGCTGTTTTGCCAATAATAATCCACGATGATGCCTTGGTTATCAGTGTAGAAGATGCGGTCTTGGTTTTGGCCGTAGCAGACGTCGCTATAGTAGTTGGTAATGATGGGGCCGTTTTGACTGCTGCCTTCGTATTCATGGCCGCCGTAGGAGTAGTAAGTATAGCGCCAGAGGTAGGCATAGCGATTGTTTCCCGATTTGACTCTACCTTCTGTCGGTTCGACGCCATAGGATTTGATAACGGCATCGATGGGTTTGCCAACAAAGCGTTTCATACGTGTGTCTAGGCTGGCACAGCCGGCAGTGAGGCAAACGAGGCCGGCCAGGAGGGCGGTGCTGCCGATGGAGATTGGGGAGGGCATGATGTGCTTTCTGATGGTGGAAATGAGGGGCGGAATGATAAAAAAGGAGTAGGCAAATTGGCAAGAGGCTACCTGAAAAACATAAAACGTTTTCAGGTAGCCTCTTGGTTGATACACACTTGGCCTTTAATAATGCGGTGGGATTTCGGCGGCGGGATTAAAGGGCTGATTCGCCCCACCGCCGTCTTTTTCTTGCAAGCGGCCGTAGAGCAGGCGCAGCTGGGCTTGTTGCAAGTCTAAGGCTTGCCGCAAGCGGGCGACGGTGTCGTTCAAGCTGTCGAGCAGGTCGTTTTGCAGGGCTACCTGAATTTCCAGTTCGGCCAGCCGCGCTTCGGTGTCGTTCTGCGTCATCACAGCACCATGGCGGCCACCCAGCCTGCGGCCATCAGCGGCAGGTTGTAGTGGATGAATGTGGGGATAACCGAATCGTAGATGTGGTCGTGCTGGCCGTCTACGTTCAGGCCGGAAGTTGGGCCGAGGGTGGAATCGGAAGCAGGCGACCCGGCATCACCCAGCGCGCCGGCGGTGCCGATGATGGCCACGGTGGCCAGCGGCGAGAAGCCCATGCTGGCGCACAGGGGAACGTAGATGGAGGCAATGATGGGCAGGGTGGAGAAGGAGCTGCCGATGCCCATGGTTACCAACAAGCCGACGGCAAGCATAACCAGAGCAGCCATGCTTTTGTTGCCGGCAAACAGGTTGGCGCTGGTGTCGACCAAGGGTTTGATCTGGCCGGTGGCCTGCATCACTTCGGCGAAGCCCTGGGCGGCAATCATAATGAAGCCGATCATCGCCATCATGCGCAGACCACTGTCGAATACCGCATCCACTTCGCGGCGGCGCACCACGCCGGTGGCCATGAATACGCCGAAGCCGATCATCGCGCCCAAGAGCAGCGCGTCGTCGTATACCAGCTGTACCACAAAGGAGGCCACAATCGCCACTACGGCCACCACGCTGCGGTAGGTGGAGATTTTCGGCGCATTGGCCGCAGCCTGCTCGGAGCTTAAATCCACCTGATTATTGGTGTAGTGGCGCGGTTTGCGGTAGTGGACGAAGGCGAGCAGCAGCCCCACAAGCATGCCGGCCGCGGGAATCGCCATGGCTTCCATCACGTTGACGCCCTGCACGTTCATACCGGCTTTTTGAATATTGGCCAGCAGGATTTGGTTTAAGAAAATCGCGCCAAAGCCATAAGGCAGGAACATATAGGTGGTTACCAGGCCGAAAGTGAGCACGCAGGCCAGCAGGCGGCGGTCGATCTGCATGCGGTTGAACACGAGCAACAGCGGCGGCACCACCATCGGGATAAAGGCGATGTGGATCGGGATGATGTTTTGGCTCATGATGCTCATCAGCAAGAGCGCGCCAATCAGCCCCCATTTCAGGCCATTTACGCTGGAAGGGATTTGGTCGCGGCTGGCATTGCCGCCCATTTTGCGCACTACCATGCCGGCCAGCTGATAGGGCAGGCCGGAGTGGGCAATCGCCATGGCAAACGCGCCGAGCATGGCATAGGAGAGCGCAATCTTCGCGCCGCCGGCCAAACCGCTTTGGAAATGGGTAATCACGCCTTTGGTAATCACTTCTTGGGTAGCCGGGTCGGTAATATCCGCCAGCGGCAACCCTGCAGCCAGGCCGCCCACAAATGCGCCAATCACCAAGCTCAACACAACGTGTACCCGTGCCGCCGATAAAATCAGCATCACCAGCACAGCCAACACTACGGCATTCATTTTACTTTCTCCTTTCTTGCGCCTGATCCGCATCCGCCAAAAGCAAAAGCCAAAGCCCGATTTCTCCGTATGATTGCCCGAGGTGGAGAAATAAGCGCTTTAGCTGTGTGTGGCCGGATGGACATTGGCCGCAGATTTATTTCATTAGTCGGGAAATCAGTATAACAACGGAAAAAGCGGCGGGCAACAGGCAAATTGATTGGCTGTGAATAAATTCCCCCGCCGATTCAGCAGAATAGGGGAGGCTACCTGAAAAGCAGGGAAATAGTTTCTGCATAAGCGGAGTTATGGGATTGAGTGCGGTGGAATAGGAAGATGCTTATCGATCGAGAAACAGGGTGGGTCGGTATCTGCCATAAGAAAGGCTACCTGAAAAATGGCCGCATCCATTTTTCAGGTAGCCTCAAGCCGACGGCATCAATTATCCAGCAAATCAGCCCAGGTTTCCGGCTGTGTCCACACAATGCGCGGTACGTTCAGGTGGCGGTTGTGCGGCGCATCGTAGAGGCGGTGTTGCCACAGGGGCGGCAGGCTGCCTTCGATAGTGGGCTTGTCGTCGATGAGGATGTCGCCGCGCACCCAGGTTTTGTCTTTGGCGATAATCACGCGCCGTGTCCATTCTGCGCCCAAGTGTTGTTCCACCCAGGCGATTTTCTCGCCGGCGCAGTAGCGGTATTGGTTGACCGGCGCGGTGCAGATGCGCACGTCGTGGCCGGCAGCCAAAAGGGCGTGGGCAGCTTCCACTGCGCCGGGCATCGGTGGCAGGCTTTCGAAAAAACCGACTGCGCCGTAGAGTTCGGTCGCGTGCGGGCGCAGGTGCTCGGGCAGGCGGTCACGGATGTAGAAAAGGTGTTCTTTGCCTTTTATTGGTGCGTCTTCGCCGAAGCGGCTGCGCCAATGGCGGCGGAATCCGCTTTCAAAGTCGGCGAGCACGTTGTCTTGGTCGAGCAGGATGAGCATGGCGGGCTTTCTGTGGTGTGTTGGGATAAGACTGGTTGAAAAGTTGGTAGCTCGATTATAAGGTTTTATCGGGCATCTAGGTTTGGGCTGTCAATTTTCAAACGCCAATGCCCGGATGCCTGAATTTGTGACATTGCCTGTCGGGCTGAAAAGGCTACCTGAAATTTCAGGTAGCCTTTGTTCTGTTTGCCCTAATCAATCCGGTAGTGCAGTAATCGGTAGGCATGGCGGATTTTGGGAAATAGGCGCATGAGCCAGTAGTTGAGGCCGATGTCTTTGGCTTCGGGGAAATCGGTCATGTGTTTGGCGGACACAAGATGGAGGTTGGCGGCCCAGCTTTCCATTTGGCGGTCGTCGTCGCAGGCGAAATCGAAGCGGGCGCGGGCGTGTTTGAGGGCGTCGTGTTGGTCGGAATGTTTCACCATAAACGTGCCGGCCACGTCGAAGGCGATTTCGCCGCGGAAGCGTTGGGCAAGCTGTTGGAACAGTTCGCGCACTTGGACTTCGGCAAAATACATCAGCACGCCTTCGAGGATAAAGAGCACGGGGGCGGCGGGGTGGCTTTGGCGCAGCCGTTCCATCCAGCCGGTGTCGAATGCGGAGGCGGGGACGAGGGTTTCGTTGGCTTGCGGCGGCAGCAGTGTTTCGCGCAGGGCGATGACGTCGGGCAGGTCGAGCTGGTAGAAGGGGGTGTGGTCGGCGGCGCTGCCGAGCCGCTCGCGGCGGCCGTCGAGCCCGCAGCCGAGAATGGCAACGATGCCTTCGGGGTGGCGGCGGATAAAATCGGCGGCCACTTGGTCGAAATAGCGGGCGCGCAGGGCTGTGCCCACACGGCTGTTACGGGCGGAGCGGAATCGGGTGAAGTCGTAGTCGATTTGCGGCACAAGGCGCAGGGCGGCGGGGTCGTTCAGTATCGGCCGGCTTTGCTGTGCGTCGAGGTATTTCATGTAGAGCGGAATCAGCAGGGTTTCGCTGACGGCGTTTTGGATTTTTAGCATGACATCTCTCCTGAACCGGGCTGCCTGCAGGCGTTTCCTCAAATGAAGATTTGAGCTGTACAGAAACTGGGTTGCAGCTCTGCTTTCAGGTAGCCTGTTGGGCTAAATAGAAATGAGAATCTTACAGAGGAGATTGTACACCTGAATAAGCAGCTTGAGATGATGTGAAAGGCTACCTGAAAGCTCTAAAGTGGCTCATCCGGATAGTTAAAGCAGCTATATCAGGGGGACGCCGGCTGCTTCGTGCTGTTTTCAGGTAGTCTGTCTGCTTGAAAACCAAGCCAAACCGCCCAACTAGCAAAGTGCTGCTGATGCGGTAATTGCGTGTATACCGAATGCGCCTGCTGCTTCAGTCTACCTGAAAACCTCATCCCGCAAAGGAATCCCCATGAACCCCGTCTTCCAGCCCTACACCTTCAACAACGGCGCCACCGTTCCCAACCGCCTCGCCGTCGCCCCTATGACCCACTTCGCTTCCGATGAAAACGGACACATTACCGACCAAGAGCGCACGTTTTTGCAAAACCGATTCCGCGGCTTCGGCCTGTTTATCGCCGCCGCCACGCTGGTGCAGGCCGATGGCAAAACTTTCCACGGCCAACCGTATGCCATCAACGAGGACGACCTGCCCAGCCTGCGCGAAGTTGCACGAATCGCCCAAGCACAGGGCGCGAAAGCCATCCTGCAAATCCACCACGGCGGCCTGAAAGCCGAACTTTCCGCCGACATCGTCGCCCCGTCCGCCGATGAAGCCACGGGCGCGCGCGAGCTGACCGCCGCCGAAATCGAGCAGCTCATCGCCGCCTATGCCAATGCCGCCACCCTCGCGGTGCAGGCCGGGTTTGATGGCGTGGAAATCCACGGTGCAAACGGCTATTTGCTGCAACAATTCGTGTCCGCCCAAACCAACCGCCGCACCGACGAATGGGGCGGCAGCCTGCAAAACCGCCTGCGCTTCCCGCTGGCCGTGGTTGATGCCGTCGCCGCCGCCGTCAAAGCACACGCCAAACCCGACTTCATCTTGGGCTACCGCTTCTCGCCCGAAGAGCCGGGCGAACACGGTATCACTATGGCGGAAACTTTCGCCCTTGTGGACGCGCTGGTGCAAAAACCGCTGCAATATCTGCATGTTTCCCTGCACGATTTCTACAAAAAAGCCCGACGCGGCGCAGACACCCACCGCGCCCGCATGGAACTGCTGCACGAACGCATCGCCGGCCGCCTGCCCTTAATCGGCGTGGGCAACCTTTACACCGGCAGCGACATTGCCCAAGCGTTTGAAACGGGTTGGGCGGAGTTTATCGCGCTGGGTAAAACCGTGATGATTAACCCTGATTTGGCCGACTTGGTGCGCGAAGGCCGTGATGCCGACATCCAAACCGAATTCGACCCCGACCACGCCGACCACTACCGCCTGCCCGATGCGCTGTGGCAACGCTGCCTGACCAACTCGCCGTGGCTGCCGCCCGTGAAGGGGATGGAACGGCAGATTGTGGATATTTGAGCGTTTTAGACGGTCTGAACATGAAAAAGCAGCCTGCACATTAAAGTGCAGGCTGCTTTTTAGGTTTTCAGGTAGCCTCAAACACGCATCAAAGCAACGCCCGTCTCACCGCCTCCTGTCCCCGTTGGTCCAGCCGCAGGAATTGGTGGATGATGCGTTGGGCATCGGGTGCGTCGGCGGCGGAAAACAGCGATTGCACGTAATCGGTTGCAGGCTGCTTTTTGATGGCTTCGGGCGTGCCGATTTGTACCAGCTGGCCGTTGTGCATCACGCCGATGCGGCAGGCGAGTTTGGCGGCTTCCTGCATATCGTGGGTCACAAACACGATGGTGGTGCCGAATTTCTGGTGAATCATGGCGATTTGGTCTTGCAGCACGGTGCGCACCAGCGGGTCGAGCGCGGAAAACGGTTCGTCCATCAGCAGTACTTGGGGTTTGGCGGCAATGGCGCGCAAAATGCCGATGCGCTGCTGTTCGCCGCCGGAAAGTTCGTGCGGGTAGCGGTCGCGGTAGTGCGCAGGGTCAAGTTCCACCAACTCCAGTAATTCATTCACACGCGTTTTGCGTTCTGCTTTCGGCCAGCCCAAAATGTCGGGCATGAGCGCGATGTTTTCCGCCACAGTCATAGTGGGGAACAGGGCGATTTGCTGCAATACGTAACCAATTTGGTGGCGGAGCTGGCGGATGTCGTAGTCTTTAATCCGTTTGCCGTGCAGATAAACGTTGCCGTCGGTCGGTTCAATCAGCGCGTTAATCATGCGCAGCGTGGTGGATTTTCCGCTGCCCGAACCGCCCACCAACACGAAAAATTCACCCTGATAAATGGTCAAATCCAAATCGTGCACAGCATATTTGCCGTCATATTGCTTGCCTGTGCCGCGAAATTCGATAAAGGGGACAAGATTATTTTGCATATTGTGCCTTAATGATGGCTTCCAAATTGATACCAAATCATGTGCAGGCTGCCTGTAGGGTTTCAGGTAGCCTATTCGTTCATGACCACCACTTTCCCAAATCCGTCCGCGCTTTGCAAAAAACGGTGGGCTTCGGGAACTTGTTCCAATGCAAACACGCGTTCAATGAAGATTTTCACATTAAACTGCCGGATATAGTCAAACATCGCATCCAGCTTAGCTTGCGAGACATTGCCCGAATAAAAGGCGGTGAGATAGCTGTTGTTTTTGAGTTCGATAATCGGATCAAAATCGTTCACGTACCATATATTACCAAGCTGCCCTGTATTGCAAACGATGCCGTGTTCGTTGATGTGGGAGAAGGAATCACGCAAAGTTGCCGGCCCGACCAATTCCAGAATTTTGTCATAGCTTTGGTCGGTTTGTATTTTGCCATCGGCTTCAGTAATCACTTCGTCAAATCCGACTGCTTGCAAACGGGTAGCTTTGGCAGGATTACGCGTTGAACCGTGCAGTACGACATGCGGAAACTGCGCTTTGAGCAACTGTGCAAAGGCTACGCCCACGCCGCTGCCTGCACCACGCACCAGCACACGATCTTGCGGCGCGATACGAAGCTGCTGCAATGAGCCGAATGCGGTGTAGTAGGTCTCGGGAATTGCGGCAAGGGTTGTCCAATCCAAATCGGTATGAACGGGGTAAATTTGCTCGTTGGGCAGCAACACATATTCGGCGTAGCTACCGTCAAAGGCGCGCCCCATTTCGCCCATAATAGAGACGACCTTTTGTCCGACCGCCAGCGCGGGCGTGGAACTTTGCGCCACTTCGCCCACACATTCAATGCCCAAGATGCGCGGAAATTGGACCGATGGCGATTTGCCTTCGCGTGTGAAAATCTCGGAATGGTTGATGCCGAAGCCTTTGATTTTCACCAGTGACCAACCCTCTTTGATATCAGGTGTCGGCACGTCTTGATAAATCAGTTGCTCCGGGCCGCCGGCTTGGTAGATTTTTACGGCTTTCATAACGTTTTCCTAAGAAGTTGTTTTTATTGGGAGAGAGCTTGCAGGCTGCTTCTGATGCTTTCAGGTAGCCTGCCGCTCATTTCAATTCGCCAACAACCCATTCTTCTCCAAATAATCCCGAGCTACATTTTCCGCACTTTCGCCTTGCACTTTCACGCGGTAGTTCATTTCGCTCATTTCCGCTTCGCTGATTTTGCCGGCCAAGCGGTTCAGCGCGGCCACGATTTGCGGATTCTTCGTGGCAAATTCCGCTTTCATCAGCGGTGCGCCCTGATAGGCGGGGAACAGGGCGATATCGTCTTTCAGCAGGCGCAGCTGGTATTGCTTCAATTCGGCGTCGGTGGAGAAGGCTTCCACCAAGTCGATTTTGTCATTCAACAATGCCGTATAACGTAAGGCTGGTTCCAAGCTGACAATATGTTTTAGCGTGATACCGGCTGCCTGCATGCCTTTGTAGCCGTCCGCCCGGTCGGTAAACTCCAGTGAAAAACCTGCTCGGATATCGGGTGCAGCCTGCTTTAAGTCGCTGATGGCATTCAATTGGTGCGCCGCGCCGTAACTTTCTTTGACCGCCAACGCATAAGTGTTCTGATAAGACATTGGTGGTAGAAACTCTAACTGATATTGTTCCGCCAATAATTGTTTGCCCCGTTGATAGGTTTCATCTGGCGACAGATGGCGGTTTTTCTGCTCGGGCGGCACTTGCACCAAGGTTTCCAGCACCGTGCCGGTAAATTCAGGGTAAATGTCGATTTCACCACTATTCAGTGCGTTAAACAGGAACGTGGTTTTGCCGAAATTAGGTTTGACTGTAACCTTGATATTCGGATTTTCACGTTCAATCAATAATTTATACATATTAATCAGAATATCAGGCTCGCTGCCCATTTTGCCGGCAATCACTACGTTTTTTGTGGCAGGTGTAAATGAAATCTGCGACAGGCCGAGTGCGCCAAAGCCCACAGCCAATGCAAGAATCATCGGCAACTTGCGCCGCGATTTCCGCAACAGGCCAATGATGCCGCTCACGCCGACCGCCAGCAGCGCGGAGAGCAATGCGCCGGTAAACGTCATCGTCATGTTGTTTCGGTCGATGCCGAGCAGAATCAGGTTACCCAAGCCGCCTGCGCCGATTAACGCAGCAAGAGTTGCTGTGCCGACAATCAGCACCGCCGCCGTGCGAATGCCCGAAATCATGGCAGGCAAAGCCATCGGCAGCTCAATCCGCCACAGCGACTGCCAACGCGACAGCCCGAATGCGGTGTACGCATCTTGAATCGATTGGTCGATTTGGGTCAGCCCCAAATAGGTATTTTGAAAAATCGGCAACAGCGCGTATAGCGTGAGCGCAATCAAGACGGGCGGCGAACCGATGCCGACAAATGGAATCAGCAAGCCCAGCAGCGCCAAAGACGGGATGGTTTGCAATATATTGGTGAACTGCAATACCGCTTCCGCTGCCCGCTGTCTGCGCGCAAACAACACGGCGGCAGGCACGGCAATGGCCACTGCCGCGAGCAAAGCCAGTCCGGAGAGCCATAAATGTGTGAGCAGCATTTGCCAGAGTTCTGCGGGGGAGAAGGGGAGGGATGCGGGCATGATGTTCGGCTGTGTTGATGGTTAGTGGATTGAATGGTATAGGGGGTTGGGGGATGTGGCAAGGAATGGCGGCGTGAAGGCGGAGGTGGAAAAGCAGCCTGCACTTTGAATTTACCAAGTGCAGGCTGCTTTTTAGGTTTTCAGGTAGCCTTTATCAGGCGATGGAGAGCTTATCGACGTATTTCTCTTTGCTATTCAAACATCCTCAGCACTTCTTCCAACAGCTCAATGCGCCATATTTCGTTGGCGGGATTATTCAGCGCGGCAGTGAGGGCGGTATATGCTTTTTCTGCGCGTACACCTTCTATTTTTTCAATTTTATCGAGAATGCCCGCTGCTTCATGCGCCATTTCGAAATTGCCGTCAATCAGCCAGCCGATGGCTTTCTCAAACAAAGGCTTCGCCGGATAGTTTGCCAATGCATAAATCAGCGTACCGCGAACTTTGGCATATTCCGCACTGTTTAGTGCGGCCAAAATCAACGGGTAGATTTCCCAATTGCGTTGTTCGGCAAGGTCTAAAATCAGTGGGATTTTGTTCCGCAGCGGAGTTTGTGGATTTTTGATTTGTTCAATCAATTCGTTATTGTTCATTTTATTTCCCAAGCCGATCCTTCAGCATGGCAAAGTCTACCTAAAAAGTCCCCAAATGCCCGGCAAGATTCAGTCCCTTACAACCCCAATTCCCTCCAAATCTCATCAATCTTAGCCGTAACCGCAGGGTCTTTTTTGATTACCCGTCCCCATTCTCGGTCGGTTTCGCCCGGCCATTTGTTGGTTGCGTCCAAGCCCATTTTGCCGCCGAGTCCGCTGACGGGGCTGGCGAAGTCGAGATAGTCGATGGGCGTGTTTTCCACCAACACAGTGTCGCGCACGGGGTCCATGCGCGTGGTTACAGCCCAGATGACTTCTTTCCAGTCGCGCACGTTCACATCATCATCGACCACGATGATGAATTTGGTGTACATAAACTGTCGCAGGAACGACCAGCAGCCCATCATCACGCGCTTGGCGTGTCCGGTGTACTGTTTTTTCATGCTGACCACCGCCATGCGGTAGGAACAGCCTTCGGGCGGCAGGTAGAAATCGGTGATTTCGGGGAACTGCTTTTGCAAGAGCGGTACGAACACTTCATTCAACGCCACGCCCAAAACGGCAGGTTCATCGGGCGGTTTGCCCGTGTAGGTGGAGTGGTAAATCGGGTTTTCGCGCATGGTGATGCGTTCGACCGTGAACATGGGGAAATGGTCCTGCTCGTTGTAATAGCCCGTGTGGTCGCCGTACGGGCCTTCCAACGCGGTTTCGTTCGGATGGATGACACCTTCCAGCACGATTTCAGCGCGTGCAGGCACTTGCAAATCGTTGCCGATACATTTCACCAGTTCCGTCCGTGAACCGCGCAGTAATCCGGCAAACTGGTATTCGCTCAAAGTATCGGGAACGGGCGTTACCGCGCCCAAAATGGTGGCGGGGTCGCAACCGAGCACGACGGCGACGGGATACGGCGTATCGGGATTGAGTTTGCGGAACTCCTGATAATCCAACGCGCCGCCACGATGCGACAGCCAGCGCATAATCAGCTTGTTTCTGCCGATGAGTTGCTGGCGGTAAATGCCGAGGTTCTGGCGTTTTTTGTGCGGGCCGCGCGTGACGGTCAAGCCCCATGTTACCAGCGGAGCAACGTCTTCCGGCCAGCAATGCTGAATAGGAAGTTTATATAAATCAACGTTTTCACCTTCCCACACGATTTCCTGACACGGCGCGTTTTTCACCACGTTCGGCGCCATGCTCCAAATGTCTTTCAGCAGCGGCAGCTTGGAAAACGCGTCTTTAATGCCTTTGGGCGGTTCGGGTTCTTTCAAATACGCCAGCGTCTGCCCGATTTCGCGCAGCTTGGACACGCTGTCCGCACCCATGCCCATCGCCACACGTTCGGGCGTGCCGAACAGGTTCGCCAACACGGGATAATCGTAGCGCGTACCGTCGGGCTTAATCGGATTTTCAAACAGCAACGCCGGCCCTTCGGCACGCAGCACGCGGTCGGCGATTTCGGTCATTTCCAAATGCGGGGAAACGGGATGCACGACGCGCTTGAGTTTGCCCTGCTGCTCGAGCATGGCGATGAAGTCGCGTAGGTCTTTGTATTTCATTGGGTTACTTTCTAATTTAAGGCTACCTGAAAATGTGGATGGCGTTTCAGGTAGCCTTTATAGCCTATTTCCCGTGCAACACCCGCTGGGCGGCTTCGATTTTGCCGGCGAGGATGTCAGGCAGGGTGGCGATGGATTTGTCGATGGCGTCTTCGATCAGTTCCTTTTCTTCGCGGCGGGGTTTTTTCAGCACGTAGTTCACGACTTCGTTACGGTCGCCGGGGTGGCCGATGCCCAGGCGCAGGCGGTAGAAGTCGGGGCTGCCGAGGCGGGCTTGGATGTCTTTGAGGCCGTTGTGGCCGCCGTTGCCGCCGCCGAGTTTGAATTTGATGCGGCCGGGTTCGAGGTCGAGTTCGTCGTGGATGACGAGGATTTCTTGCGGCTGGATTTTATAAAACGAGGCAACGGCCTGCACGGATTGGCCGGAGAGGTTCATATAGGTTTGCGGCTTGAGCAGGCGGATTTCGCCGCTGGGGCGGGTGCTGCGGATGAGGTGGCCGAAGAATTTCCTGTCGTCTTGCCAATGGCTGTGCCATTGCTGGGCGAGTTGGTCGAGCAGCCAGAAGCCGGCGTTGTGGCGGGTGTCTTCGTATTCGGGGCCGGGGTTGCCGAGGCCGACGATGAGTTTGATGGGCATGGGTTTTCCTTGTTGGTTCAGGCTACCTGAAAAAGAGTGGGCTGTTTTGGCGTGGCTGAAGCTGCGCTTTCAGGTAGCCTCTTTGTCTAGTGTGAGGTGCGGCAGGGCGAGGTAGGCTTCGGACTGCATTTCGGTGAGGCGGCTGGCGCTGCGCACGAATTCGTTGGCGAAGTCGCCGTGGGTATAGATTTGTTCGGGCGGCACGGCGAGGCTGGCGCTGAGTTTGACGCGGTAGTCGTAGAGTACGTCGATGAGCCAGGTGAGGCGGCGGGCTTCGGCGCGTTCGGTTTCGTTGAGCTGCGGGATGTGTGAGACGAAAATCATGCGGCTGGTTTCGGCCAGGGCGAGGTAGTCTGCTTGGGAGCGGGGGCCGCGGCACAGGGCGTCGAAATGGAACCACAATACGCCGTCGGCCTGGCCTTGGGTGGGGATTTCGCGGCCGAGCAGGGGCAGGCTGCCGGGCAGGGGGGCTTGGCCGGTGTGGCGCTCGAACAGGGCGGCGAGCTGGGCTTCGCTTGCGGCATCGTCGGGGATGAAGAAGATGTCGGCGGGGCTGAGGCTGCGTTGGCGGTAGTCTTGGCCGCCGTCCACGTTGAGGATGTCGAGGCTTTTTTCGAGCAGGGCGATGGTGGGCAGGAAGCTGCTGCGGTTTTGGCCTTGCGGGTAGAGCCCGGCCGGCTCGTAGTTGGAGGTAGCGACGAGCACTACGCCTTCGGCCAGCAGGCCTTCGAGCAGGCGGCCGAGAATCATGGCGTCGGCGATGTCGCTCACGTGGAATTCGTCGAAGCAGAGGATTTGGGCATCGCGGGCGATGTCGCGGGCCACGGCTTGCAGGGGGTTGGCTTGGTTTTTGTGTTCGCGCATGCGGCGGTGGGCTTCGGCCATGAAGGCGTGGAAGTGCACGCGGCGGGCGGTGCCGGGCGGCAGGCAGCCGTGGAAGGCGTCCATCAGGAAGCTTTTGCCGCGCCCGACGCCGCCGTAGAAATAGAGGCCTTTAGGCGGCTGGGCTTTTTTGCCGAAGAGTTTGCCCAGCAGGCGGCCGCGCTGTTGGCGGTGGGCGTTGAGCTCGTGCCAGAGCTGGTCGAGGCGGCGGATGGCGGTTTCTTGGGCGGCATCGCGGATGAAGCCGGGCTGCTTGGACGCGGCCTGATACCAGCTCAGGGGGCTGTGGCCGGCGAAGGGGGGCGGGGTGAATGTGGTCATGATGTGTGTTTGGAGGGTTTCAGGTAGCCTTTATATCGAAAATGCTGCTTACTTCCTACGCCGTTGGTTGTTGCCCGGCATGGAAATAAGTGTTTCCGCTATAGGAGGCGGGATGGATGAAAAACTGCGCTATTGTGCCTGATATGGCGGGGGATGAACAGGTGTGATCGGGCGGGGAAGCGGACGGGCTATGGCTGAAATGCCTCGTTTTCATATCGCGTTGGCTTAACTTGCCGTGCTGGCTGCGGTGCGCTGCTTGGGATGAAGAAATCATTATTCAGGCTATAGATAGCCGCCAGATTGAAGGCTACCTGAAAATCTTTATTCGTTTTCAGGTAGCCTTTTGTATGCTGCACTGCGTTGGGCTTAGCGGATGCTTTCCAATGCCTGTTGCAAGTCGGCAATCAGATCGGCGGTGTCTTCTAGGCCGATAGATAGGCGGATGAGGCCTTCGCGGATGCCGGCTTCGAGTTTGGCTTGGGGCTCGAGGCGGCAGTGGGTGGTAGTCCAAGGGTGGGTGATGGTGGAGCGTACGTCGCCGAGGTTGGCAGTTTTGGAGAAGACTTTAACGCGGTCGATCACTTGCCAGGCGGCGCTCTGCCCGCCTTTGAGCTCGAAGGCCACCACGATGCCGCCGCCGGATTGCTGCTTGGCGGAAAGCGCGGCTTGAGGATGGTTGGGCAGGCCGCTGTAATACACTTTGGCCACTTCGCTGCGTTTTTCCAGCCATTCGGCCACAGCCTGCGCCTGGGCGCTTTGTTTTTCGACCCGCAGCGGCAGGGTTTCGCAGCCGGAGAGCAGCACCCAGGCGTTGAACGGGGAGAGCAAAAGGCCGGCGGAGTTGGTGTACATCGCCACTTTTTCCATCAGCTCTGCGCGGCCGCACACCACGCCGCCCATCACGCGGCCGTGGCCGTCGATGGCTTTGGTGGCGGATTGCACGGACAAGTCGGCGCCGAATTTGAGCGGCTGCTGCAGGGCGGGGGAGCAGAAGCAGTTGTCTACAGTGAGCAGGGCGCCGTTGCTGTGGGCGATTTCGGCCAGCGCGGCGATGTCGGCAACTTCGTTGAGCGGGTTGGACGGGGTTTCCACAAACAGCATTTTGGTGTTGGGCTTCACGGCGGCGCGCCAGGCGGCGGGGTCGGTTTGCGGCACGAGGGTAACTTCGATGCCGAAACGGGTGATGTGGTTTTGGATAAAGCCCAGGGTGGTGCCGAACAGGCTGCGGCTGGTGACGAGGTGGTCGCCGGCGGAGAGGAAAGTGAGCAGGGCGGCTTGGATGGCGGCCATGCCGGTGCCGGTGGCGATACCGGCTTCGCCGCCTTCGAGCAGGGCGATGCGGCGGGCAAAGGCGGAAACGGTGGGGTTGGCGGTGCGCGAGTAGGTGAAGCCGGGTTTTCTGTGGGCAAACAAATCGGCGCCGTCGGCGGCGGAATCAAACATGAAGCTGCTGGTGAGGAACAGGGCTTGGTTGTGTTCGTTGTAGTCGGTTTGCTCTTTGGCGCCGCGGATGGCGAGGGTTTGCGGATGAAGCGGTTGGGTCATGGTGTCTTTTCCAAGTGAATGAATAGGGAGGATGGGGTTTTCAGGTAGCCTCAATTCTGCCTGATCAGGCTACCTGAAAAGCAATTTTCGTGCGGTTGGAAACACGATAGCAAATAAACAATGCGATAAACGGCCTTAAGCATACTCTTTTTGCCTGCCGCCGAAAACCCGCTGCCTAAGATAACCAAAGCTGGCGGGCAAAATTGCCAATCAGCAGGCACAGCAAAGCCATAAAGCCATAACGCAGCCAGCGGCTGCCACCGAGCACCGCCAGCTTTGCACCGCAGAAGCCGCCGGTTAGGTTGGCTGCCGCCAGCGGCAGCGCCCAATGCCACAGCACATGTTGGCTGGGGATGAAAAAGCTCAGTGCGGCCAGGTTGGTCATCAGGTTGATTACCTTGGCGCAGGCGGTGGCGGTGAGGAAATCGTAGGCAAAAAAGCGCACGAACACGAAGGCCAGCAGGCTGCCCGTGCCCGGGCCGAACAGGCCGTCATAAAAGCCGATGGCCGCACCAAATGCCATGCCCAGCAGCATTTCGCCCCGCGTGAGCGCGTGGGTGCGCTCGGTTTGCCCCAAATCTTTGCGGAAGAAGGTGTACACAAACATCGCCACCATAATCACCAGCATGCCCGGTTTCATATATTGCACCGGCACATAGGCCACCAGCTTTGCGCCGGCGAACGAGGCGGCAAAGGCCAGCACGCCGGCGGGCAGCAGCATTTTCCACGGCAGCTTCAGGCGGCGGGCAAATTGGCCGGCGGCGGTGAAGGTGCCGGCGAACGAAGCCGCCTTGTTGGTGCCCAGAACGGTGGGCACGGGCGTGGCGGGCGGCAGCACGCCGAACAGCGCGGGCAGCTGCAACAGCCCGCCGCCGCCAACGGCCGCATCCATCAGCCCGGCTAAAAAGCCGGTGATGAGCAGCAGGATAAAGGGAAGTTCCATGGGTTTCTCCGTTGATGATGGGGCAGGGCGGCGTTGCGACGCTGCCGTTTTATTTGTCTCTTTTAGATTTCAGGTAGCCTTAACGGCCGCCGGGGGGGAACGCTTGCTTCCGCTCACAGCCGCACGTTGTGGCAGGCTTCGTACACTGGCAGCAGGCGGTGCAGGGTTTCGACTAGCCAGGCCGTGCTGTCGGCCTGCCCCAGTTGGTCGCGCTCCAAGTGGCGGCCGAGGCAGAGGAAGTCCTGCGGGCTGCGCAGGGCGAAGGCTTCGGGCGGGGCGGCGGCGATGGCGGGGTAGTCGGCGTATTCGCTGTCGTTGCCATGCCAGATTTGGAAGTCGGCAAATTCGGCATGCGGGAAATCGGCCAAAGCCTGTTGGTAGCAGGCCAGCGGTAGGGTGGAGCGGGCGGCGCGGTATTCGTGCCATTCGAGGCTGGCGGTGAGCCGGCGGCGGTTGAGCAGCAGCGAGAGGATGACCGCCGTATCGGCATGGGTTTGATATTTGAAATAGGCGAAAAAGTGGGCGCGCACCTGCCAGCCGTTGCACCAGCGTTCGATATGCGGCGGGGCAAAGCCTGCGCCCAATTCGGCGGCTACCTGCAAAATCAACGTGCGCCACACTTGCCACGCGGCTTTGTAGTCGGCCTTGGTTTGCGCTTCGGTTTCGGGCTGGTATTGGCGGATTTGGGCGAACTGGAAAAACGGGCGTTGGAACAGGTCGCAGCTTTGCGGGGTGAGCATGATGGAGTGGCGGCTGGCAAGAAAGGTGGAAAGGCTACCTGAAAAATGGGGTTTTAGGTAGCCTCAATGAATGTTGGGGCTGCCTGAAATCGGTTTTTGAACGGGAAATGGGAACGGGCATCCGTGTTTTATTAGACATACGATAAAAGGCTACCTGAAACCTTTTTCAGGTAGCCTTTCCGTTTTATTTCTCCAGCGCGGCTTGCAATCTCTGTTCCAGCACGTCGCTGTCGAAGGATTTGGCGATCACTTCAAAGCGGCTGTCGCGCCGCCAGGCCACTTGGTTGGCGCCCCATTGGCCTTCGCTCCAGTTGAGCCACACCCAGCTGCCGAGCACTTGGAACACGCCTTTGGCGCGGATGAGGCCTTCGCACAGTTTGGGCAGGTCGTTGAAGAATTTGGTGAGCTTTTCGCCATCGAAGCTGCTGCCGGCGGGGAAGGTGTAGCCTTGCGATTGCAGGCCCATGCTGTTGTCGGGCAGCTCTTTGATGCGGTAGCGGCTTTTTTCCACCACCGGGGTTTCCAGCAGGGCGATGTCTAAATAAGCATCGGTGGTTTCCAGCACGGCGGCTTTGGGCGGGAAGAGCTGGGCGGCTTTGCTGCGGAAGGCGGCCATTTCTTCGGGGCTGCACACGTCGGTTTTGTTGGCGATCAGCACGTCGGCCACGCTCACCTGGTCGCGGTAGAGCGGCTGGTTGGCGTAGTCGGGGTTGGTGAATTGGCGCGGGTCGACCAGGGTAAATACGGCGCCGATATCCAGCATTTGGTCGAAGGGTTTGGCGCGCAGCTCGTCGATTACGCTGGCGGCGTGTGCCAGGCCGCTGGCTTCGATGATGATGCGGTCGGGCTTGTTGCCGCTCACCATGCGGTTGATGGTGGTGCCCATCTGCGCCCCGGCCACGCAACACAGGCAGCCGCCGGCGATTTCGGCCACGGGAATGCCGTTGTCGCTCAACACGGCGCCGTCGATGCCGATTTCGCCGAATTCGTTCACCACGATCACCCATTTTTCATCGGGGCTTTTCTGCTCCATCAGGTGGCGCAGGGCGGTGGTTTTGCCTGTTCCCAAAAAGCCGGAAAACAGATGTACTTTTGCTTTCTTTATTTCTGACATTGTTTGCATATTCCTGTTAAAACAACATGTTCTTCTTTTAGTTTAAACCCGCCTGCGGCCACGCCGGCGCACAGCGCCTGCCATTCGCGGGAGAGGGTTTGCTCATCGGTGTTGCCGCACTCGGTGCACACCAAAATGAAGGCGCTATGGTGGTGTTGCCGCTCGTCGCTGCTGTGGCAGTGGTCGTCGCAATGGTGGCGGGCATGGCTGCATAAAACATAGCCGTTTACTGCGGCCACTTTGTGCAGCACGCCGTGTTCGGCCCAGAAATCGAGCGCGCGGTAGGCGGTGGGCGGCGCCACCACACCGTTGCTCTGCTGCTGCATTTGCGCCAGCACGGTGTAGGCCTTAATCACGCCTTCTTGCCGCAAAACGATATCCAACACCTGCTCGCGCAGGGCGGTAATCTGCAGGCCTTGCTCGCGGGCGCGGGCGATGATGGCGGTTTTGTAGTCGGGTGCAGAGTGCTTGGTCATGGCTGCTTCCTATTATTATTGGCTGGGGTGGCGCACAACGGCGAGCGGGTTGAAGCTCTGCGCCACCGGCATGATTTCGATGCTGTTCACGTTCATGTGCGCGGGGCGCTGGTAGAGCCACAGCACGGTGTCGGCGATGTCTTCGGGGCGGATGTAGTCCACGTTTTTATATAAATCAGCGGCGCGTTGGTCGTCGCCTTTGAAGCGCACGTTGGAAAATTCGGTGTCGCCGCACAGGCCGGGCTCGATGTTGCTCACGCGCACGCCCGTGCCGGCCAAATCGGCGCGCAGATTCAGGCTGAATTGGCGCACATAGGCCTTGGTGGCACCATACACATTGCCGCCGGGGTAGGGGTAGGTGCCGGCCACCGAGCCGAGGTTGATTATATAACCACTGCCGCGCGCCACCATGCCGGGCAGCACTTGGCGGGTGAGGTAGGTGAGGCCGATGATGTTGGTTTGAATCATGGTTTGCCAGTCGGCAAAATCGGCTTGATGGGCCGGGTCTAAACCCAATGCCAGGCCGGCGTTGTTCACCAGGCAGTCGATCTGGGCAAAGTTTTCAGGTAGCCCTTTGAGCGCGGCATCTACCGAGGCAGTATCGCCCACATCCATTTGCAGCGGCAGGAAGTTGGTGCCCAATTCCGCGCGCAGTTCGTCCAGTTTGTCGGCACGCCGCGCCGCGCCGATCACGCGGTAGCCCGCTGCGGCGAGCGTGCGGCAGATGGCCCGCCCGAAACCGGCCGATGCGCCGGTGACCAAAATGCTCATGATTGCCTCCGTTGTGCTGGATTGCTCGATATAGCCGGGGTGCTCCTCTATACCTGCGGCATTGGCTCGCTTGGCAGGAATAAATAACGGCTTTGGCTAAAAGCAATAGTATAACACCGGCAGCTTGCCGGCAGCTTTAAAATGGCAGCAAGGCTGAGCAAACCAACTTAACTTTCGCTACAGCGTTGGTTTGCCTTGCCGTACTGCTGTACTGTCTGCGGTTTGCCGCCTTGTCCCATTCTTATTTCTAATCCACTATATTTTCAGGTAGCCTTTGGCGGAGTGCAGTATTCTGCCCAATAGCGGTGGGCGGCGGTATAAGGCTACCTGAAAACCGTGCTAGAATGCCCGCCTTTCGCATTTTGGCCAAAGGCTTGTTGATATGGCACGTCATCCCTACCGCCGCCTGCGTTCGGCACGTTTCGCCCTGCCCGAAGTGGGCATTTCCGAACATGGCAACATCCGCTCGCTGCATTTGGGCAGCGAAACGGTGCAAAGCTCGATGAATGTGGATTACCCCGCCGAGCTGGTGCTCTCCTACAGCCGCGCCATGATGGCCTGGCTCCTGTTTGCCGAAAACGTGCGCCACATCACGCAAATCGGGCTGGGCGGCGGCTCGTTTGTGCGCTGGATCGATGCCCACCTGCCCGAGGTGGCGCAAACGGCGGTGGAAATCAACCCGCAGGTAATCAGCGTGGCGCGCGGCCTGTTTGAATTGCCGTTTGAGGGCGAAAAATTTGAAATCATCGAGGCCGACGGCGCGGAATACATCAAAACCCTGCGCGGCGGCACGGATATTTTGCTGGTGGACGGCTTCGACGGCGTGCAGATTATCGATGCCCTGGTGGCCGAGCCGTTTTTTGCCGACTGCCGCACCGCCCTGAGCGACAACGGCATTTTCGTCACCAACTGGTGGAGCGGCGACAGACGCTATCCGCTTTTCCTGCAACGGCTTGCGCAGGTGTTTGAACAGCGCGTGTTGTGCGTGCCCGCCGAAACCCACGGCAACGTGGCCGTGCTCGCCTTCCAAAACCAAGCGCCCCAGCCGCTGGCGGCACTGCAGAAAAAAGCTGCCAAGCTGAGCGAGCAATACGGCCTGGACTTCAAAACCATGCTGCATCAGGCGCACGTGCCGCCGGACAGCACTTGGCAGTGGCTGCGTTGAGGCTGGCGGCTATGACAAAGGCTACCTGAAAAGCATTTGTGCGGGCAGCGAGTGCCAGACTTATCGAATGAAATAAAGGCTACCTGAAAAACTATATGGTTTTCAGGTAGCCTTTTAGTATGCATTATTTATACGGCTGCGGCGGTGAAGCGTTGGTGCAGATGCGCTTTCTGCTCCACATCATCGGCAATCGCAATGGCCAAATCTGCCACGCTGATGCCGGCCGGCATCTCGCCCGCCATCAGGAGTTCATCGCCGCCCAGGCGGTATTGGCCGGTGCGCTCTTCACTGAAGCCGCCGTCGGCGCCGAGTCGGGCGGGTGGGGAAATCATCGCCCAATTCACATCGGCGTGTTGGGTTTGCAAGTCGCGCAGTAGGTTGCGTGCGGCGTTGGCGCCGTCGAAAATTTCTTTCGGGAATTCCGGCGTATCAATCAGCTGCACACCGGGCGCCACGAACAGGCTGCCTGCGCCGCCCACCGCCAAAAGATAGGGCACTTTTGCCACTTTGGCTGCCGCTAGGATGGCTGCGTAGCCGGCGGTGAAATCGCGGCCGATGTTCGGATTGGTCCAGCCCGGGTTGAACGCGCTCACCACCGCATCAAAGCCGGAGAGCTGTGCGGCAAAATCGGCCGCATGCACATCGGCCTGCACGGCTGTTACATTTGGCGCGGCCAACGCCTTACCTGTGTTGCGCACAAAGGCGGTTACCTCATGCCCGCGCTCGGCCAGCTCGCGCACCACGGCGTTGCCCACATAACCAGTTGCACCGATTACAGCGAATTTCATATTTAGCTCCTTAAGTTTTGTTGATTAATTACGATGGAGCGCATTCTAAATGCGTTCATTTCGCTTGATAATCCGCTGTAAACTGTTTACGCTATGAAGCTCAGCTAAACAATGGAGGCCGTCATGACACAAAAAAACCTGTATTTAGGCCGCGAGCCCGAGCAATTCACCCCCGGCCAAGAGCTGGTGTTGGAATCTTTTTTCGAACAAAGCCCCTACGGCGTGGTGTTTGAAGACGATTGCGGCACCGGCTATTTCTATGCCGTGCACCAAGAGGAAGGTATCCTCGATGCGCTGCATATTTATAACGTGGAAGACGTGGCAGACCGCCATATCCCATCCGAAATCAGCATCCTATGGAGCGAAGACCTCGGCCTGGTCGCGCTTGATATCAACGGCTATATCCACGCCGTGTTCGATTTTGCCGCCCATGCCGGCTACTGCCGCAACGCCTTTCCCGAGGCTAGCGGTGATTGGCTGTGCGAGCCCAACCGCCTGCTGAGCGATGAGCTGCTCGACCAACTGTTGGGCGCATAAACCATGCACAATCAAATTGTTCAGGCCGGCAACCGCTTCAGCCTGTCGTTTGCCGGTTTAGGCGGCCATGAACACTGCTTTTTCTCGCAATACGCCCCAACCGGCCATGAGCTGGCCAAAATCATCCGCCGCATCATGCGGGAGGAAAATATCAAAAATGTCGAGCTCGCTGCAGAGCAAGACAGCCTCACGCTCAGTGCTAAAAAACGCCGTCCCTTGGAAAGCATCTGCACACAGCTTGAGTTTGAAATACGCGTGTTTGAAGGCAGCGCTTATGCGGTGAAGACAAAAAATTTGTTTAAATAAACTGTTATGGATGATCTCAAACCCCTGCTCGCTTTCGCCGCCGTGCTCGAACACGGCAGTATGAACGCCGCCGCGAAAGCCTTGGGTATGACCCCGTCTGCGGTGAGCCAGCACATCAGCCGGCTGGAAAAGCTACACGGCGTGAAATTATTGCACCGCAGCACCCGCCGCCTGGCCCCCACCGATGCCGGCCAAGCCCTAGCCGCGCATTGCTGCCGCCTGCTCGCCACCGTGCAAGATACCCACACCGCGCTCGACGGACTGAAAACCGATGTTGCCGGCAGCGTGCGCCTGGCCGCGCCCACCGGTTTAGTGAATGCTGCCGCTTTTCAGCACGCCTTGCGGCGCATCCGCCGCGAACATCCCGCCCTTAGTCTGGAATTGCACTTTGGAGAAGCCGTTGCCGAACTGCGCGAAGGCAGTATCGACATCGCCCTGCGCGGTGGCGACCGCGCCTTGGACGAGCCAGACTTGGTGGCCCGCAAGTTGGTTGAATGGCGCTGGCAAATTTGCGCTGCTCCGGGCTGCCTGAAAGCCGCTCCCGCCATTACCCATCCTGCCGATTTAGCCGCCCACCCTTGGGTGTACCACCTGCTGCCGCACATTGAGCTCTCACGCGGCAGCGAACGCTACCTGCTCAGTATTGATCACGGCACGGTGTGCAACCAGCTGGCCGCCGTGCGCCACTTGTGCGAGGCCGGCCTCGGCCTTGCCCTGATTATTGCCGGCGAAACCCGTGATGCCGTTGCCCAAGGTCGGCTGCAAATCCTCCTGCCCGAGTGGCAGCTGCCTGCCGTTACCCTCTATGCCGTAACGCCCCACCGCGTTCAAGCCGCCCGCACCGCTGCCGTGTTGCGGATCTTGCAGGAGAGCTTTATGGAGGAGTCGGAGGCTACCTGAAAAATACGTTGGGGTGCAGATAGGAGGTATTGATGATCCGCGTGGGTAAGCAGTTGCCCAGCTCAACGGAGAAGTCTGCACAGAAGAAGCAAGGATGGTGGCCGAATTGTTTGCGCGTTGGCGGAAATGATATGATGTGTAGCCGTTGTTCATAACGGAGCTGCCGCAGGTTTCTGCCAAGTCAGCTTGCATAAAATATCAATGTAATGAAAAGGAAAAATATGATGTTACTGAGCAATATTGAAACCGTTCCCGGCCGCACCATCGTCCGCCATTTGGGATTGGTTCAGGGTTCGACCGTGCGCGCCAAGCATGTTGGCCGGGATTTTATGGCGGGTTTGAAAAACTTGGTTGGCGGTGAACTGAAGGGCTACACCGAGCTTTTAAACGAAGCCCGTGATGAGGCGATTGCCCGCATGATTGAACAGGCGCGTCAGGCCGGAGCCAATGCCGTGGTAAATGTGCGTTTTTCCACCGCATCCGTAGCGGCAGGGGCTGCCGAAATCTTTGCCTACGGTACAGCTGTGGTTTTGGAATAGGGGGGCTGCGATGTCGAACGACAACGATGGGTTCTCCATTATCCTGCTGCTGGTGTACCTGTGGCCGATTTGGCTGCTGCTGATCACCTATTTCCCCGGCCGCCATATTGAGCGGAAGCATTATGCCGATATAGAGGCGCGGGAAGCTGCGCTGCGGCATATCATGGTCATTGCCGTTAAAAAACCGCCGCAGGATTTCAGCGGCGGGGAATTGGTTTATGCGGGAGTTGTGGTTTCCAGTGATTATTTCCGCCGTATGCTGGCAGCGTTTCGCAATTTTTTCGGCGGCAATATCCGCAGCTACGAAACCTTGCTCGACCGTGCGCGGCGCGAAGCCGTACTGCGCCTAAAAGAACAGGCTGCAGCGAAAGGGGCAAATGCCGTGTTGAACTTCAAATTGGAAACGGCCTCTTTGGACAACATCTATCAACCGCAACAAGGCGGTGTGGTAGGTACGGTTGAAGTTTTGGCTTATGGCACGGCAGGAGTGCTGTCTTAGCCGGTTCAGTCTCTACATAATTGATGCCAAGAACAAAAGGCCGTCTGAGTTTTTCAGACGGCCTTGTATTTTTGGCTAAACCGAATTACAGCCAGCATCGGGTGGGTAGTTATGCCCACATACTCTCGTTCAGGCTACCTGAAAGCACCGCTTCAACGAAGTTAAAAACTGCGTGGGCATAAACGCCTATTCTGCAAAAATCCGGCAATTATCGTTTTTCAGGTAGCCTTTAATGAACAAGGCTACCTGAAAAACGCTACAAATATTGTTTGCTCAGATACACGCTCACGAGCAGGCCGCTGGGGTGGTGTGGGCTTTGGGCCAGTTCGATGCGGCCGCCGTGGCGTTCGGCGATGGTGCGGGCGATGGAGAGGCCGAGGCCGGTGCCTTCCTGGCCGCTGCCGAGGATTCGGTAGAAGGGGTCGAACACGCGGCTGCGTTCGGCGGGTGGGATGCCGGGGCCGTTGTCTTCGATGCGGAAGATGATATGGCTGGGTGTTTCTTCGGCACTCAAGTCGATTTGGCTGCCGGGTGGAGTGTAGCGGATGGCGTTGTCGGCCAGGGTTTTGACAAGGGTGTAGAGGTCGGCTTCGTTGGCGTGGAAGACGGGGTTGGCGGGGCTGGATACGCCGAGGTCTTGCTCTTTGGCTTCAGCCAGGGGCAGGAGGTCTTCGATTACGCTGCGGAAGAGGTCTTGGCTGGACAGGCGCTCTTGGGGGCGCTGGGCTTCGGGGGCTTGGGCGCGGGAGAGGGAGAGGAGTTGCTCGAGCAGGCGGCGGTTGCGGTGGATACCTTGCAGGAGGCTGGCGAGCTGGCCGGCAGCGGGTTCGGGCAGGCTGTTGGCGGCCAGGCGTTCGGCTTGCAGGGAGAGGGCGGTCATGGGGCTGCGCAGTTCGTGGGCGGCATCAGCGATGAAGCGCTGTTGCTGCTGCATGGCTTGGTGGGTGCGCTCAAGCAGGCGGTTGATGGCTTGGATGAAGCCGCGGATTTCATTGGGGATGTTTTCGGTGCTCAGCGGGGCGAGGTCGCTGCTGCGGCGCGCTTCGATGCTTTGGGAAAGGCGGTGCACGGGCTGCATGGTGCGGCGGACGATGAAGATGGTGAGCAGGATGCTGAGGGGGGCGAGCAGGATGAGCGGCATGGCGCTGTTCCAGGCGGCGTGTTCGGCCATGTCTTCGCGGAAGTCGTTTTCTTGGAGCACGGCAACGGGCCCCTGGGGGGTGTGGCGGATGTAGGCGCGGTAGGTGTCATTGCCATCGGGCTCTCGGAAGGTGTGCAGGCCTTCGGGCAGGTTGGCGGGGAGGGTGATGTGGTCGTCATCATCGTCGTCATCGTCATCGTGGGCTCTAGCACGGTCGCCGGCGGGGGTTTGGATGCGGATGTGGGCGTCGCGCTGGCTTTTGGTGTTTTCAGGTAGCCTGTTGGGGTCTATGTGGGCGGCGATTTGGCGCAGGAGGTCGTCTTGCAGTTTGTTGGTGCTGCGGTAGCTGTCGTAAAAGGCAAAGCCGCCGGCCAGCAGAGCGGCGAGCAGCAGGGCAGCACTGAGCGCGGCGGCCAGGCGCAGCTGGATGGAGTGGCGGAAGGGGATGGGGAGGTTCATGGAGTGTCGGTTGGGTGTGGGCTGCAGCTTGGATTTTATAGTGAATTAACAAAAACCAGTACAGCGT
>NZ_KV795563.1:17839-46842 GCF_001809035.1 Eikenella sp. HMSC061C02 | reverse complement strand
CTTGTCCTGATTTAAATTTAATCCACTATAGTGGCGAGGCAATGCTAACCGAAGCAGTGGCGGGGTGGTTCGGTTGGCGTTTTATCCTTTGGGCACCATCCAGCCGACGCCGCGGATGTTTTTAATGTGTTCTTTGCCGATTTTTTTGCGCAGGGCGTGGATGAGGTAGTCGATGGCGTTGCTTTCCACTTCTTCGCCCCAGCTGTAGATTTTGTCTTCGAGGTTGCTGCGGGAAAGGATGGTGCCGGGGCGTTGGAGCAGGGCTTCGAGGATGGCGAATTCTTTGTTGCTCAGCGCGATAGGCTCGCTTTGGTCGGCTATTTCCACGTGGTGGGTGGCGGGGTTGAGGGTGAGGACGCCGTTGCTAAGCAGGAGGCTAGTGCGTTGGTGTTGGCGTCGCAGGACGGCTCGGATGCGGGCTTGCAATTCGGCCATGTCGAAGGGTTTGACGAGGTAGTCGTCGGCGCCGCCGTCGAGGCCGGAGAGGCGGCTGTGTAGGTCGTCGCGGGCGGTGAGAATGAGTACGGGGGTGGGGTTGCCGCTGCCGCGCAGCTGTTGCAATACGTCGAGGCCGTCTTGGCCGGGCAGGCCGAGGTCGAGCAGGATGAGGTCGTAGCTTTGGCTGCCGAAGGCGGTAACGGCGGTGCGGCCGTTGTTGATCCAATCTACGGCGTAGCCGCTGTCTTTGAGGCTGCCGGCTACGGCGTCGGCAATCATGGTGTCGTCTTCGATGAGGAGGATGCGCATGGCGGTTTGGCTTGGGGTGGGAGGGGGATGGTGGCAGTATAGCAGGCGTGAATTAGGGGGAAATTAGGGCGGAAAGGTTTGGGCTGGGCAGCAACTTTGTGCTGCTATGTTTTCAGGTAGCCTCCATGTTGGAAGGCTACCTGAAAACATAAATTGCAACTAAGTATAGTAGATTGAAATCAGAATGCTACGGTGTGGCGCTTAATCCTGATCGGCCAACCAATCCACATAGCGGCGCACACCGGTGGCCACGTCGTCGAATTCTTCGGTATAGCCAGCGGCGCGCAGGGCACTGATGTCGGCTTGGGTGAAGCTTTGGTATTTGCCTTTGAGCGCGTCGGGGAAGTCGCTATACACAATCAAACCTTGTGCCACCAGTTCTTCCAGCGGCAGTTCGGGCTTGCCTTCGCGGGCGCGGCAGGCGTTGACGGTGGCGGCGGCCAGGTCGTTGAAGGGCTGGCTGCGGCCGGTGCCGCAGTTGAAAATGCCGGATACTTCGGGATGGTCGTAGAAGAAGAGGTTTACTTTGACTACGTCTTCCACGCAGATGAAGTCGCGGCTTTGCGCGCCGGCGGGGTAGCCGTCGTAACTGCCGAACAGGGTGACGCGGCCGTGCTCGCGGTATTCGTGGAAGTGGTGGTAGGCCACGGAGGCCATGCGGCCTTTGTGCTGCTCGCGGCGGCCGTATACGTTGAAATAGCGCAGGGCAACCACTTGATTGTGCAGCCGTGCCATGCGGCGGCGCAATACTTGGTCGAACAGGAATTTGGAATAGCCGTACACATTGAGCGGGGCTTCCAATTCGCGCTGTTCGCGGAAGGTTTGGCCTTTGCCATATACGGCAGCGGAGGAGGCGTGGATCAGGCGGATACGGTCGTCTTGGCACCAGTCGAGCAGGTCGAGCGTGTATTGGTAGTTGTTGTCCATCATGTACACGCCGTCGTGGTTCATGGTGTCGGAGCAGGCGCCTTGGTGGAAGATGGCTTCGATGTCGCCGCCGTTGATTTGGTGGGCGCGCACTTGGCGGATGAATTCGTGTTTGTCCAGATAGTGCGCAATATCGGCCTGCACCAGATTGCGGAATTTGTCGGCGCGGCTGAGGTTGTCCACCGCGATGATGTCGGTGATGCCGCGCCGGTTGAGCGCGTGCACGATGTTGCTGCCGATAAAGCCGGCGGCGCCGGTAACGATGATGGTCATGAGCTTTTCCTGATAACGGGTTGGCGGGTATTTTAACCGATTTCAGGCTACCTGAAACTTGAATATCCGCTCTTGGAAACCATATAGCAGCCCAATACAAGATAACAACAAGGACAGTATCATGACCACCCAATCCGCCAATCTGCGCACCCGCTTTATTTTTGACGACCAGCCCGTGCGCGGCCTGCATGTGCAGCTGCAAAGCGTGTGGCAGCACATCGTACAGCGCAAACCCTACCCCGCCGCCATCCGCAGCGCACTGGGCGAGCTGCTGGCCGCCGGCGTCCTGCTTTCCAGCAACCTCAAGCTGCCCGGCAAGCTCATATTGCAAATCCAAGGGCAGGGCGACCTCAAAATGCTCGTGGCCGAAACTGACTCCAACCACAGCTGCCGCGCCACCGCCCGTTGGAACGAACAAGCCAACTTAGACGACGGCCGCAGCCTGATTGAGCTGCTCGGCGAAAACGCCGTATTCGGCATCACCCTCCAGCCCAACGAAGGCGAACCCTGGCAAGGCATCGTACCGCTCGAAGGCAGCAACATCGCCGAAATGCTCAGCGCCTATATGCGCCGCTCCGAGCAGCTCGACACCCACATCAGTCTCGCCGCCTCCGAACACGCCGCCGGCGGCCTGCTGCTGCAAAGGCTGCCCGAACAGCAAATCGACGCCGACGCCTGGACGCACTACACCACCCTAGCCGACACCGTTACCCCGCAGGAATTGATCGAGCTCGACGCCCAACACCTGCTCTACCGCCTATTCCACGAAACCCCGCCGCGCGTGTTCGAGCCCGAACAAATCGAATTCGCCTGCACCTGCTCGCGCGGCAAAGTGAGCGATATGCTGCTGCTTCTGGGTGGGCAGGAAGTGGGCAATATCGTGGCCGAACAAGGCAGCATCGCCATCGACTGCGACTTCTGCGGCGAAAAATACGTGTTCGACGACACCGACGTGCAAGCCCTGTTCGGCATGGAAATCGAAGCCATGACCGGGCAGCAACTGCAATAAGGCCGCATTGTCTTAATTGTATAAAAAGGCTACCTGAAAACTGTTGCTCGGTTTTCAGGTAGCCTTTTGTTGAATATGTTTCAGGTAGCCTGTGTCGTTGCAGGCTACCTGAAAATCTGTAGGGTGGTCCGCTGCGTTCATTTGCTCTGTCGCAAGCGGCATGTTCCTGTTCGGTGTACAATGCCGCCGTTCAACCATCAATCAAGGAGCTCCCATGCCCAGCACCCAAACCCAGATTGCCGGTTTCTCGTTTGACAACTGCCTCATGAACGCCGCCGGCGTGGCTTGCATGAGCATTGCCGAATTGGAAGAAGTGAAAACCTCCGCCGCCGGCAGCTTCGTAACCAAAACCGCCACCCTCGAGCCGCGCGCCGGCAACCCCGAGCCGCGCTATCGCAACGTGCCGCTGGGCAGCATCAACTCCATGGGCCTGCCCAACCACGGCATCGATTACTACCTCGACTACCTGCTCGACCTGCAAAACCGCGAGCCGAACCGCACCTTCTTCCTCTCCTTGGTGGGCATGTCGCCCAGCGAAACCCACTCCCTCCTGCGCAAAGTGGAGGAGAGCGGCTTTAGTGGCCTCACCGAGCTCAACCTTTCCTGTCCCAATGTGCCGGGCAAGCCGCAGATTGCCTACGATTTTGAAACCACGGAAAAAATCCTCGGCGATGCCTTTGCCTATTTCAGCAAACCGCTGGGCATCAAGCTGCCGCCCTATTTCGATATCGTCCACTTCGACCAAGCCGCCGCCATCTTCAACAAATTCCCGCTCAAATTTGTGAACTGCGTTAATTCAATCGGCAACGGCCTGTATGTGGAAGACGAAACCGTGATCATCCGCCCCAAAAACGGCTTCGGCGGCATCGGCGGCGAATACATCAAACCCACGGCGCTGGCCAATGTGCACGCCTTCTACCAGCGGCTCAACCCTTCCATTCAAATCATCGGCACCGGCGGCGTGCTCACCGGCCGCGATGCTTTCGAACACATCCTGTGCGGTGCCAGCATGGTGCAAGTGGGCACCACCCTGCATAAAGAAGGCGTGCCCGTCTTCACCCGCATCACCGAAGAGTTGAAAGCCATCATGGCTGAAAAAGGCTATGAAACGCTGAACGATTTCCGCGGCAAATTGAAATATTTGGACTAACCGCAATCGGCGTATCCAATAATAAAGGCTACCTGAAAAATTTCAGGTAGCCTTTTTATCTCCGCAACCAAGCTGCCGCAGGTTTTAAAAATGGTTTTTCAATTCACGCAGGGCGGTGAAGACTTGTTCTTCGCTGTGCAGGCTTTGGTTGCTGAGTTCGGCGGTGCGGGAGGCTACCTGAAAATCGGCGGTGCGCAGGAAGGGGTTGATTTGCCGCTCGTGGGCGAGGGATACGGGCAGGGTAGGCGTGTGCACGGCGGCGGCCAGGCTGTGGGCGATTTCGGGGTTGTGCGGCTCGATGTGTGCAGCGAAACGCAGGTTGGCGGCGGTGTATTCGTGGGCGGGGTAGAGCAGGGTATTTTCAGGTAGCCTGTTGATGCGTTGCAGGGAGGCGAAGAGTTGGGCGGGGGTGCCGTCGAAAACGCGGCCGCAGCCGGCGGAAAAGAGGGTGTCGCCGCAGAAGAGCCTGGCTGGCTCGTCCGCTTGCAGCAGGTAGCTGAGGTGGGTTTGGGTGTGGCCGGGGGTGTGCCAAACTTCCACTTGGCTTTGCCAGAGCGGCCAGCGGCTGCCTTCGCCTACGGTGTGGGTGGCCTGTGGGATGTCGTGGTTGGCGTAAACGCGGCAGTCGGGGAACTGGCGGATGAGCTCGGGCAGGCCGGCGGTGTGGTCGGCGTGGTGGTGGGTAATCCAGATTTGGCACAGCACCAAGCCGTGGGCTTTCAGGTAGCCTGCTACGGGGGCGGCGTCGCCGGGGTCGATGCAGATGGCTTCGTTGCCTTGTTGGAGCAGCCAGATGTAGTTGTCGGCAAGGGCGGGAATAGGCGTGATTTTAAGCATGGTGGCGATGTTAATAAATTGACAAAAAGATGGTCGGTTGCTAGCCTTCACAACATTTTACACGATAAGGGGAGCGGCAGATGACTGCTGTGGATTATGTAGTGAATTTGGTGTTGAGCGGGATTTTGATTGTGGGGGCGTATCAGTTTTATTTTTTCACCCAGCGCCACCCGCTGCGGCCGGCGCAGGTGCTGCATTCGCCGCTGGATGAGAAGATTCCGTTTGTGGCTTGGTGGTCGTGGGTGTATAGCTTTTTGTATTATCCGGCGATTTTGTATTTAAACTGGCTGATGGCGGATTCGCGCCAGTTTGTGATGACGGCGTTTAGCTTTTTGATTTTGCTGTTTGTGCAAATGATGTTTTTCTGGCTGTGGCCGGTGTCTACGCCGCCGCACTGGCGCAGTGTGAACACGGGCAAAACGGCTTCGGAGAAGTTTTTGCTGTTTGTGCAGAAGTTCGACCAATCCACCAACTGCTTCCCGAGTATGCACGTTTCGGTGGCGATGCTCACGGCCATGTATGCCTATCCGAGCATGGGCGCGGTGGCATTTGCCTTTCCGGTACTGATTGCGCTTTCCTGTATGTTTACCAAGCAGCATTATCTGATGGATTTGCCCGCCGGCGCGTTTTTGGGCTGGCTGGTGTTTAAGCTGTATGGCTGGCTGATGTTGGGATAAACGGGAGGCTACCTGAATATTCAGGTAGCCTTTTTTACGGCAGGGCAGCTGGGTATCAGCGTTCGCGGCGCACGCTTTGCCGCCAGCGGCCGTTCACCAGCCGTCTGGTGATGACTTCGGTGTAGGCGCCGTTGCCTTGCCGGCTATCCCGTGTGGTGATGGCGATTTTACGTGGCGCACGGCCGGGGATAATCTGCCAGGTTTCTTCGATATGGAAGCAGCAGCCGTCGCGGGATTCGGTGCTCAGGGTGCGGCGGGCAGGGTCTATTCGGAACAGGCCCATGTAGGCGGAGGCGAGCTCGGTGAGCTCACGGCTTTTAATGAAGCGGCCGGATTGGGTTTGCACGTAGATATCGTAGCTGGGGCTGCCGTAGGAACCGCCATTGCCGTTGCGGATGGCCAGGTCGGGTTTGCCGTCGAAGTTGAAGTCGCCCATTTGCACATCACTTGGCCACAATCCATTGTTGTGGAAAGCGAGTTGTTCGCTGCGGAAGCTTTGCGAGAAGCTGCCGTGGCGCAGGGTGATTTTGGCTGGGCCCATGCAAATCAAACCATCTCTGTCGCAGCTGTCGCTTTGCACTTCGGCCTGCCAGCCGGGAGGCAGGTTGGTTGCATCTACCGTTAGACTGCGGGCGTGGGCGGTGAAGGGCAGGGCGGTAAGCAGGAGTAGTAGGGTGGGTTTCATGGCGATTTCCAATGCTGGGGAAAGGGTTGGCGTGGATTGTAGCAGCAAAAACAGGCAGCTGGCTTGATGTAGGTGGATATGCTTTCAGGTAGCCTTAACCAGTGGTTTTGGCAAAACGGGGCAAATCGGGCATGATTCGGTTTGGACGAACTGCAAACAGGAAAAGGGCAGATGGAGATTTATCTGGTGGGCGGCGCGGTGCGCGATGCCTTGTTGGGGCGGGAAGTGAAAGACCGCGATTGGGTGGTGGTGGGCGCCGATGCGCCGGCCATGCTCGCGGCGGGCTATCAGCCGGTGGGCAAGGATTTTCCGGTGTTCCTGCACCCCGAAACGCATGAGGAATACGCCCTGGCGCGTACCGAACGCAAAACCGGGCGCGGCTATGCCGGCTTCACTTTCCACGCCGAGCCGGACGTTACCCTGGAGCAAGACCTGCAACGGCGCGACCTCACCATCAATGCTATGGCGCAGGATGCGGCCGGGCAGATTATCGACCCCTTCGGCGGGCAGGCTGATTTGGCCGCGGGCATATTGCGCCACGTTTCCCCCGCCTTCGCCGAAGACCCGGTGCGGATTTTGCGCACCGCGCGGTTTGCCGCCCGCTACGGTTTTCAGGTAGCCCCCGAAACCCTGCGCCTGATGGCGGATATGGTGCAAAACGGCGAAGCCGATGCGCTGGTGGCCGAGCGCGTGTGGCAGGAGTTTGCGCGAGGGCTGATGGAGGCGCGGCCGGTGCGCATGATTGAAGTGCTGCGCCAATGCGGCGCGCTCGCCGTGCTGCTGCTCGAAGTGGAAGCCCTGTTCGGCGTGCCGCAGCGCGCAGACTACCACCCCGAAATCGACTGCGGCATCCACACCCTGCTCACCCTTCAAAGCGCCGCCGATGCCGGCCTGAGCCTGCCCGAACGCTACGCCGCGCTGCTGCACGATTTAGGCAAAGCCGCCACCGCGCCCGAAATCCTGCCCGCACACCACGGCCACGAGGAAGCCGGCGTACCGCTGGTGCAGGCGGTTAATCAGCGCTGGAAAGTGCCCAAAGCCTGCGCCGACTTGGCCGTGCAAGTGTGCCGCTGGCACGGGCGGCTGCATAAGGCGGCCGAATTGCGCCCGCAAACCGCCGCCAAAATTTTGCAGCAAACCGATGCCTACCGCCGCCCCGAACGCTTCTCCGCCATGCTCAACGTATGCCGCGCCGACGCGCAAGGCCGCCTCGGCTTCGAACACGCCGCCTACCCGCAGCGCGAACACTGGCTCGCCCTGCTCGCCGCCGCGCAACAAACCGACACCGCCGCCATCGCCGCCGCCCACGCCGAGCAACCGCAACGCATCGCCGAAGCCATCGCCGCCGATAGGTTGGCGCGGATTAAACCCTTGCAGGAGGCGTATCGGCGGGAGCAAGGGAAGGCTACCTGAAAAGCGCAGGCATCGGCACAGCGGGAAATACGCGGTCAGACAAACGGGATAAAACGGAAAGGGAAAGTATGTTGAACAAATCAGATGTGAAAGAATTTTGCGTTCGCTTGGCGGGGGAGTATCCCGGCTGGGAATATAAGGCGAGTGTTTTTAAAAATAAAACGTTGAAACATTCAGAGATTTGGATTGATCCGGGTTGGGTGCTGCATCTATCAGCCATGCCATATGTACTTGTTTTTAATAAATCTGTTGCTAAGGTTGTTAGAGAGAGTTTTCAGGGCATACATATGCCAAAATGGACTACTGGAATGGCTATTCTTAGCCCTGATGCACACAATCATGCCATGATTTATCAGAAATTGGTGCATACTTTACCTGATGCTGAAGCCTATATCCGTGATTTTTTCGAACGCGGTTTGGATTTGGTCGAACGTTATTTTAGCAATCCGGATGAAAAAGAATTCTTGACTAACTACCCTATCTATGGCGAATTTCCTGAGCCACGTAGTATGTATAGTTACGAAGGGCTGGGTGATTGTATTGCACGGGCAGTTGTATTAGATTTTGAATATGTAGAACATTTTATTAATGGTGATTTCCCAACGGTTCGCCCCATTAACGAGGAACGTCGAGATCGCGTAGCCCAGTGGCTGCCCATCTGGAAAGAACGCGCCGCCGAAACCGGCAGCATCCTGCCGCCGAAGAAGTGAAACCGGGCTGGAGCGGCGGGATAGGCAATAGCGCCGTAGTTATAGTGAATTAACAAAAACCAGTACAGCGTTGCCTCGCCTTGCCGTACTATCTGTACTGTCTGCGGCTCGGCCGCCTTGTCCTGATTTTTGTTAATCCACTATATATTTTCAGGTAGCCTCCGGCTGGAAAGAGGCTACCTGAAAAAGTATGGCCGAAGCATTTTGCTGTTATTTGTCGGCAGGCAGCGGCTGCGGCTGCACATCGGGCATCGGCGCGATGGGGCTGAATTGCAGGCCGGTTTGCACGGGGGCGAAGCGGGCGCGGTCGCTTTCTTTGGGCAGGTAGAGGTCGCCTTTATAGCCGCAGGCGCTTAAAAGCAGGGCGGCGGCAAGGGCGGGGAGCAGGGTTCGCATCATCATCAACTCGAAATTGCCTGAAACAGGCGGCTGTGGCAAGATGGCGCATCTTAAACAAAAAAGCCGCCGTGCACAAACCATCATGAACGAAACCGAATTTTTGCGCTATTCCGACCAGTTGTTTGCCCACATCGAAGACCAGCTCGACCAGTGCGGCGCCGATTTCGATTGCGAACACAACGGCAATGTGCTCACCATCGAGGCCGACAACGGCACGCAGATTATCGTAAACCGCCACACTCCGAACCAAGAGCTGTGGATTGCCGCCAAAAGCGGCGGTTACCACTTCGCCCTGCGCGAGGGCGAATGGCGCTCTACCCGCGACGGCAGCGGCTTTTTCGCCATGCTGAACGAAGTGCTGGGCGCGGCGGCGGGCGAAACGGTAGAGATTGAGCCGCTGTAGTTTGGGCCGGATGCCGCAGCTGTTGCGAATAGATGAAAGGCTACCTGAAACCATGGCCGTGCCGCGTTTCAGGTAGCCTTTAGTTTGTCTGGTTCGTTGCCAAGGGGCTTGCTATTGGATTCTGTTTTTTATTTTGCAGCTGGCCTTGCATGCGTGAAAAGAGGCTACCTGAAAATGGTGTAGACAAATGATGGATGAAGCATTTGGCTTTAATGGAAATGAAAAGGCTACCTGAAAACGGTTTGGATGTTTTCAGGTAGCCTTTGCTTTAGCGGTGTTTGATTGTCCAGCAGCGGTGGATTTTGCGGTTGCGGAAGTCTTCGGGCACGGATTGGCGGCTGATTTCGGCCACGGCATGGCGTTCGGCCACGGCGGGTTCGAGCTCGAAGCTGCGTAGGTTGTTGGAGAAATAAAGCGTTCCACCTGGTTCGAGCAGCTGCATGGCTTCGCGGATGAGGCGGGGGTGGTCGCGCTGGATGTCGAGGATGTCGAGCATCTTTTTGCTGTTGGAAAAGCTGGGCGGGTCCATCACGATGAGGTCGAAGCGTTTGCCTTCGGCGGCGGCGGTTTGCAGGTATTGGAAGACGTCGGCGCGGATGATGCGGTGCTGCTCGGGGTTGATGCGGTTAAGCTCGAAGTTGCGCCGCGCCCAATCGAGATAGGTGTTGGACAAATCGACGGTTTCGCTGCTAACGGCGCCGCCGGTGGCGGCATATACGCTGAAGCTGCCGGTGTAGGAGAAGAGGTTGAGGAAGCGTTTGCCTTGGGCTTCGCTGCCTACGAGGGCGCGGGTGTTGCGGTGGTCGAGGAAGAGGCCGGTGTCGAGGTATTTGTCGAGGTTTACCCAGAAGGCGCGGCCGTTTTCGTGCACGATAAAATCTTCGCCGCTGCGGCCGGTTTTTTCGTATTGGCTGCTGCCGCGCTGGCGGCTGCGCTGTTTGAGGTGGATGTGTTCGGCGGGAAAGCCGGTGATGAATTGCACGGCTTCCACCACTTCGGCCAGCCAGGCTTCGTATTCGGCATGCTGCATGATCCAGCCGGTGTCGTATTCCTGCAGGTGGATGTGGTTGCCGTAGATGTCGATGGCGAAGGGGTATTGCGGGATGTCGCGGTCGTAGAGCCGCCAGGCTTCGATGTTTTGCCGGCGCACCCATTTGATGAGGTGTTTGGCGTTTTTACCCAGCCGGTTGGCAAAGGCGGTGATTTCGCTCATGTGAGGCTACCTGAAAAGTGGAAAAGGAATACGGCTATTTTACGGTTAATTGCCCCGTCGCTCCAAACGGGCAACTGTGGCTTTCAGGTAGCCTTTTCGGTAGATAGGTGTAAATCCAAAGATTTTGCTTGACCGATTCCAAGCAAACGCCTAAGATGCCGCCTCTTTTTTGTTCGAAGCCATCGTCTTCAGCCCCCGCAGTTTTACAGCTGCGTCTGTTTGCCGCATTTTGCGTGCAATCCTTCTCTGCTTCGCAGGTTGTCGCCGATGCCACTCCAAGCGCTTTGCTTGCGACAATCTTTTGCGTAACCTCCAGCGGTTGCCCTCGTTTTCTTTGCTGCATGAGCCCGTTTTGCCGTACTGCCTGTACCGTTTGCGGCCCGCCCTAGTGTTGAAAGCGAACTGACCCCGCCTCTTTCTGTTAGCGCATCCTTTTGCTTCGCGGCTGCCCGTTTTGTGCGGGCGGAAAGTATTGTTGTCCTTTTTGGAAACACATGACCATCCAATTCAGCGACCTGCTGCACGATAAAAACTTGCTCGCCGCCCTGCGTTCTGCCGGTTACATCGAGCCCACCCCCATTCAAGTCCAAGCTCTGCCTGCCGCCATCGATGGCCGCGACATCATGGCTTCGGCGCAAACCGGCTCCGGCAAAACCGCCGCTTTCCTGCTGCCCAGCCTGCAGCGCATCACCCGCCGCAGCGACAAATCCGGCAAAGGCCCGCGCATCCTCGTGCTCACGCCCACGCGCGAGCTGGCTGCGCAGGTGGAAAAAAACGCCAAAATCTACGCCCAAAACATGAAATGGCTGCGCACCGTCACCCTGGTGGGCGGCTCGTCTTTCGGTTTTCAAATCAAAGCGCTGGCCAAGCCGATTGATTTGGTGGTGGCCACGCCCGGCCGCCTGATGGACCACATGCGCAGCGGCCGCATCGATTTCGACCGCCTTGAAGTGCTGGTGCTCGACGAAGCCGACCGCATGCTGGATATGGGCTTTATCGACGACATCGAAACCATCGTGGCCGCTACGCCCGAAAGCCGCCAAACCCTGCTCTTTTCCGCCACTTGGGACGGCGCCGTGGGCAAGCTCGCCCGCCGGCTCACTAAAAATCCCGAAGTGATTGAAATCGAGCGCGAAGACAACCAAGGCAAAATCGACGAGCAGCTCTTTTACTGCGACGACAAAAACCATAAAAACCGCCTGCTCGACCATATTTTGCGCGATGCCAATATCGACCAGTGCATCATCTTCACCAGTACCAAAGCCATGAGCGAACAGCTGGCCGACGAACTTTATGAAAAAGGCTTCGCCGCCAACTGCCTGCACGGCGACATACCGCAAAACTGGCGCAACCGCACGCTGATGGATTTGCGCAAAGGGCGCATCAAAGTGCTGGTGGCCACCGATGTGGCCGCGCGCGGCATCGATGTGCCCAGCATCACCCACGTGATCAACTACGACCTGCCCAAACAGGCCGAAGACTACGTGCACCGCATCGGCCGCACCGGCCGCGCCGGCCGCCACGGCCTTGCCCTTACTTTTGCCGAAGTGAACGAATACGTGGCGGTGCACAAAATCGAAAAATACCTCGGCCGCAAGCTGCCCGAGTTCACCATCGAAGGCATGGAGCCCACTCGCAAGCGCAGCAAAGCCCCGCGCAAAGCCAAAGGCGGCGGTTGGAAACAAAAAGGCGGCCGCAAGCCCAACGGTAGCGGCAAACCCTTCGGCCGCCCCGCCGGCAATCCGCGCGGCAAAGCCCGCAAACCAGCCGCCCAAGGCCGCCGCGCCTGATATGGTTGAACCATTTTTCCCCTGTTGGGCGAAGCGACACAGCAGGGGAAAATAAGTGTTTGAGCTATGGCCGGTTTGGTAGCAGCTGGCTGTCAATAATAAAGGCTACCTGAAAATTGGGAAGCGGCACGAAATTGCCGTATTGTTTTCAGGTAGCCCTTAGCTTGCTCGAGCGATTGGCTTGTTTGCCCGGCTTACAGTAAGATAATTGGCTTGTTTGGGTGTAGCGAGAACGCTTCCCTGTAGATGAACGCTGTGTCGGGGAGACGCCTAAAGCCAAACCCAAAAACGCAGCTTTTCGAGCAGATTGCAAAACAGCCAATCTACGGCACATTGTGCCGTAAACGTAAACCGTGGCTAAAACACCTCATTTTCACGGGATGGACTGGTTTCTATTTTGAACGGCGATACCGTTTGGGCTACCTGAAAAACAGATGGTGTTGCTGATGTTCGCTTTGCAGCAGCCCTATTGTTTTACTTCATTGAGGCTTCGTTTTCAGGTAGCCTATTCCATTCTTTCCCCCAACCCTGCCGCTTGTTGCCGCAGAAGAACCGTTGATGAATATCACGAGTTAGGAGTGTAACCATATGAAAAACCAACGCGATTCTAATAAACGTAATCCGCGCCGCGCCGATGAAAAAGTTTCAGGTAGCCCTAAGCGCCAGCAGCGGCCGGAAGCGGAGAAAGCGCCGAAAACCCGCGTGGCGCGAGCAAAAAAGCTGGCAGTGCGCCCGGCCAACCAAAAAGTGCAGAGCCAAGTGCGCCGTTTGCAGGAACAGCGTTCCGATTTGAGCGGCATCGAGCCGGTGCGCCTGCAAAAGGCACTGGCCGCTTCGGGCGTGGGTTCGCGCCGCGAGATGGAGGAGTGGATTCAAAACGGTTGGGTAACGGTGAACGGCAAGGTGGCGCAGCTGGGCGATAAGGTGCAGCCGGAAGACCAGGTGTTGGTGAAAGGCAGCGTGATCAAGCTGAAATGGCCGGATCGATTGCCGCGTATCATTTTATATTATAAGCAGGAAGGCGAGATTGTATCGCGTGACGACCCGCAGGGGCGCGTGAGCATTTTCGACCGCTTGCCGCAGGCGGCGAGCAGCCGTTGGGTGGCCATCGGCCGTTTGGACATCAATACCAGCGGCCTGCTGATTCTCACCACTTCCGGCGAGCTGGCCAACCGTTTTGCCCACCCGAGCTTCGAAGTGGAGCGCGAGTATGCGGTGCGCGTGTTGGGCGAGTTGGGCATGGATGAGATGCGCCTGCTCACCAGCGAGGGCGTGATGCTGGAAGACGGCCTGGCGCGGGTGGAACGCATCCACAGCCAGGGCGGGGAAGGCGTGAACAAATGGTATAATGTGGTGCTCAAAGAGGGGCGCAACCGCGAAGTGCGCCGCATTTTCGAGCATTTTGGCCTTACTGTAAGCCGCCTGGTGCGCACTGGGTTTGGGCCGATTGGTTTGCCCAACCGATTGAAGCGTGGGCAGTTTTATGAGCTGAACGCGGCGGAAGTGGCCTCAGTGATGAAATGGGCGGATTTGCCGCTGCCGGATAGCCGCCGCCGGCCTGGCTGATGGTATGCTGCCAATTAAAGGCTACCTGAAAAATAAATAGCCGCTTTCCCATTGTTCTTTAACGAGTTATGAAGCAGCCCAACCGCATTGATTCCCAACCGGCGTTTTTGTTGTCGGCCACGCCGTGGCGCGAAACCAGCCTGCTGGCGGAGCTGTTTAGCCGCGATTATGGGCGGGTGGCAGTGGTGGCGCGCAGCGCGCGCAAACGGCAGAGCGAATTACGCGGCGTGTTGGTGCCGTTTGTGCCGGTTCAGGTAGCCTGGTATGGCAAGGAAGAGCTGAAAACGTTACATCGCGCCGAATGGCTGGGCGGCTGGCCGCAGCCGCAGGGTAGGGCGCTGCTGAGCGGGCTGTATGTGAATGAATTGGTGCAGAAACTCACTGCCAGGGAAGACCCGCAGCCTGCGTTGTATGAGGCTTTGTGGCAGGTGATGCGCACTTTGTGCACCGAGCCGAATCATGCCGCCGTGCTGCGCCGGTTTGAGTGGACATTGCTCACGTTAGCAGGCTATGCACCGGATTTGCAGAAAGACAGCGCGGGCTGCCCGGTGGAAGCCGATCGGCAATACTGGCTACAGCCGGAACATGCGGTATTGCCGTTGGAGCAACGGCATAGCCTGACGCCGGCAGAAGTGCAGCCTGGCGTGGCGGTAGATGGCGATGTGTTGATTCAGCTGCAAAACGGCGAATTTACCGATACCTCCGCTTTGCAGCAGGCACGCCGGATTACCCGCCTGCTGCTGGATTTCCGCCTGCCGGAAGGGATTAAATCGCGGCAGGTGTTGCAGCAGATACAGGCTTTCAGGTAGCCTTTATCCTCCAGTCACATCATGTTTTGAGGAAAAACGAAGTGGATTTGCACAACACCGAACTTTGCCGCGTGCGGACGATTACTGCATTTATCAGTTTGAATAAAAATAGTAATTTATGGGCTGGTGTGTTGGAGGAAGCCAAGCGCCAATGCGACCGTTTGGCCGAGTCGTTTGCCCGGGCGGGCTATACCGTGCAGTCGGTACGGCTGGTGTCAAACCCATTCGGCGAATATTTGGATACCGAAAACGCGCAAACCGCCAAGCAGGGTTTGGCCCGTATCCAGCAGATTTTGCAGGAATTGAATCACGGAAAGGTGATGCGTATCCGTTTTGCTGTTGGCGAGGCGGTAGGTGCGCACGAAATCGCCCTGCTGCCGGAGTTGATTCGCGATTACGGCGATTTGTGCAATGCCTGTGTGAATGTGGGCATGGATGAGAATGGTTTTTTAGACAGGCAAACCATTGAGTTGTGCGTGGCGACTATTCAGGAAATCGGCCGCATTACGCCGCGCGGCGAAGGCAATTTCAATTTCACGGTAAACTTCAATTGCCGGCCGCTGATTCCGTATTTCCCCGCCGGCTACCACCGCGCAGAGCAGGGCAACTGTATTGTGTTGGGCTTGGAAACGCCGGATTTGCTGGCCGCCGCCTTACGTGGATTAAATAATCAGCCGGCAGAGCATGCCAAATATTTTCAGGTAGCCTATTCGGCCATGCGCGAGGCGCTGCAATACCACATCGACCGTGTGCAGCAATGTGTGGCCGACACGCCTCTGGATGCAGGTTGGGCTTATGCTGGCATGGATACTTCGGCTGCGCCGTCAAAGAATTGTACTTCAATGGTGGAGCTGTATCGGCTGATGCGCGTGTCGTATTTCGGCACAGCCGGTACGGTGGAAGTATCCGCACTGCTTACCCGTGTGTTCAAGTCGCTGGAGCGGGTGCAGGCCGTGGGTTTTTCCGGCCTGATGCTGGCGGTAACCGAAGACGAAGGCTTGGCCGAGGCCACCCGCAAGCAACAATTCGATATCCGCTCCCTGCTCACTTATAGTAGCGTATGCGGTATTGGTTTGGATACCGTGCCGATTGCCGGTAGCACTCCGGCGGAGAAAATTGCCGACATCATGTGCGACACCGGCACCATGGCCTTCCGCCTGAACAAACCGCTCACTGTACGCCTGTTCCCCGTTCCCGGATTGGAGGCGGGCGAGATTACGGCATTTGAGAGCGATGACTTGTGTAATTGTGTGGTGTTGGCAATACCTTAGAACGGCTTCGTGCAGATGGCACGCCGGTTGCTTAGTTACCTTTGCGGCGTGAGTCATGAAGCTAAATTGCAAAATTCGATACCCGAAAGGAAAGAAGATGCTGTTGGGCGTTAATATCGACCACGTTGCCACTTTGCGTAATGCGCGCGGTACGCGCTATCCTAGTCCGTTGGAGGCGGCTTTGGTTGCCGAAACTCACGGCGCGGATTTAATTACTTTGCATTTGCGCGAAGATCGCCGCCATATCAAAGATGCAGATGTGTTCGCCATCAAACAGGCAATCCGCACCCGCATGAATTTGGAAATGGCGCTGACGACAGAAATGTTGGATAACGCCTTACAGGTGCAGCCGGAAGATGTGTGCATCGTGCCGGAAAAACGGCAGGAGGTAACCACCGAAGGCGGCTTGGATGTGCTGGCGCAACAGCAGACAGTAGCGGAGTTTACGCAGCGATTAAATACTGCCGGCATCCGCGTTTCGTTGTTTATCGATGCGGATGAGCAGCAAATCAAGGCTGCTCGTGATGTTGGAGCACAAGCCATAGAGTTGCATACTGGCGCGTATGCCGATGCAACTTCGCATACCGTTCGACAAAACGAATTGTTGCGCTTGGAAGAAGCGGCATATTTTGCTTCGGAATTGGGTTTGGTGGTCAATGCCGGGCATGGTTTGACGATTCACAACGTAGCGCCGGTAGCACGGATTTTGCCGATTCGCGAGCTGAATATCGGTCATGCGCTCATTGCGCAAGCCGTGTTTTTGGGCTTGCCGGAAGCGATACGCCAAATGAAAGAAGAGATTTATCGGGCTCGGAGTCAGCCGGATTGAATTTATTTAGTGGAATAGTAATTTCATTGTTTATTTAACAGATTGTTATTATTAATAATAATAAATATCTATAGTTTGAAATGATTAATGGGGTGTATATGGAAAAGTTAGATGCAAGGGGGTTTACATTAATTGAATTATTGGTGGCAATAGTGATTATTGCTGTGTTAGCTAGTATTGCTTATCCTTCATATGACGTGTTCATACGTAAGACTAGGATGGAGCAGGCAAAAGCTAGTATCATGGCGACAGCTCGTGATATGGAGCGATTCTATACCAAGAATAGAACTTTTAAGGGTGCACCTGCCCCGGCAAGCACAGATTTTTTTGATATCGCATTTGCAGCAAGCAGCCCTGGGGCGGATAACTATGAGATTATAGCTAAGCCAAATAATAAAAACCCTAATGAATCAAAAGGGTTGTATTATAGTAGTACCGCTGGTTCTTTCAGCCGTTGTGATAAGGTTGGTATGGATAATTGTGAACAATTCTAGTATCTAAAATAGGTTCACTTCTATCTTGAAGCCGTTTATACTGTCTACTCCGTTACTTCCCTAAGGAGTGGCAGCATGAACGGCTTATTTGTTTCCACTAGGCGCGGCTTCACACTGATGGAGCTGATGATCATTATTGCCATAGTGGCGATTTTGGCGGCCATTGCGTATCCTTCATACCAATCGTTTGTGCGTAAATCCCGTTTGGAAGAGGCCAATGCTGCTTTATTGGAAAATAGCCGGGCAATGGAGCGTTTTTATGCGCGAAACCGCACGTTTAAAGCCACTTCCACCACTTGGCCGGCGTTGGCGGTTAGCCAAACGCAGCATTTCTGTATTAAATTCCAAGGCAATGCGCGCGGGGTGCTGGGAGATAAATATACAATTAAAGCCGTGGCTTTTGATGTGAGTAAAGAGCCACGGGTTTTATTGATTAACCAAGATCAAACGGTACGGATTTGCCAAAGCAGCCGTAGCCGTTGCGATAATAAAGAAGTGTTTTCCGGCGGTAATAATATCGACCAAGAATGCGAATTATTGCATTAGTTTTTTCTTTAATTAGAATTCAAATTTTGATGAGCATTACTCTTTTATTACAACAAAAAATTCAGAATGCCGATTACGCACGCATGATTCAAAACAATATTGCCTCTTTCAGCCCGGCAGAAACCGATCTGCTGGCTGAAATTTTGAGTGGTTATGAATTTGATGTGGTGCAGCAGCAGGCGTTGGTGCAGGCTGTTATGCAGCAGTCCCGTTTCGATCCGGATGCCTTCCACCAAGAGTTTGATGATGAAGATGTAACCGGCATTTGCCCGCATTGCATTAACCCGCCCATGCCGCCGTTACGTGATTATTTGGTGTGGCGTCAAACGCTGGCTAAACAGGCTACCTGAACATTTCAGGTAGCCTTCTTCCCTGTATAATCAAACAATAATCTTATTTGGAAAACCCATGCGCATTATTTCTGCCAATGTAAACGGCATCCGTTCTGCCTATAAAAAAGGCTTCTATGAATACCTAGCAGCAAGCGGCGCCGATATCGTCTGCATTCAGGAGCTCAAGGCTCAAGAAGCCGATTTGGACGACAGCATGAGAGCCCCGCACGGTATGCACGGCGTTTGGCACTGCGCCGAGAAACGCGGCTATTCCGGCGTGGCGCTGTATAGCAAACGCGAGCCGGATCGCGTGCAAACCGGCATGGGTATTGCCGAATTCGATGCCGAAGGCCGCTTCGTGCAGGTCGATTTCGGCAATTTGTCGGTGATTTCGCTCTACCTGCCTTCCGGCAGCAGTTCGGAAGAGCGCCAGCAGCTGAAGTTCCGTTTCTTAGCAGCCTTCTACCCGATGCTGCGCGAGCTGAAAACCCAAGGCCGCGATATCGTGATCTGCGGCGATTGGAATATCGCGCACCAAAATATCGACTTGAAAAACTGGAAAGGCAACTTGAAAAACTCCGGCTTCCTGCCCGAGGAGCGCGAGTGGATCGGCAAAGTGATTGTCGAACTGGGCTGGGTGGATATTTGGCGCACGCTCTATCCCGAAATGCCCGGCTACACCTGGTGGAGCCAGCGCGGCCAGGCGTATGCCAAAGACGTGGGCTGGCGCATCGACTACCAAATGGCCACGCCCGTCCTGGCCGAGCGCGCCCGCTCCGCCCATGTTTATAAGCAGGAGAAATTCTCCGATCACGCCCCGCTGGTGGTGGATTACGATTATCCGCTGTAGCGGATGCCGGCGTTCCGGTTTCTCAGAAATCCGACATGTCGGAAAACCTGTTTCAGGTAGCCCGCATCTTGCCCGGCAGGCTGCCTGAAAAGCCGATTGTTCATATTAAGCGTTTGATAATTTTGAACTGTACGTTTTCAGGTAGCCTGTAGTATCTGTTTCAGGGCTACCTGAAACCGAGAAAACCAACCCGAGGAAATACCATGTATTTTGTAGACCGCAGCGCTGTGGTGGTGAAGCCCACCGAAGCTTTCCTCGCCTGGCTCAAAAGCACCGGCGACGACCTGCCCGACCTCACCCTTGCCCAAATTCGCAGCAATTGCAGCGTGTATCTGTTGGCGCAGGCCGATACGCCCGAAGAGAGCGCCGGCCTGTTTGGCGAACGCTGGCGCGAGGTGCTCAGCGGCGAGATTGCTTCGTGGGAAGTGCCGCAGGAGCAATGGCCGGAGCTCACGCCCGAGCTATTCACCCGCTTTTTCGATCTCGAATTCCACGACATGGTGTTGGACACGGATGACGACGATATCCGCGTCAGCCCTGTGGTGGACAACATGATGTAGCTGCCGTGCAGCCTTTTCAGGTAGCCTTCCGGCCTTCGCGGTTGCAGCGTGTGCTGCAGTTGGCTGCATGGGCGTGGCTGGCCGTTATCTGGCTGCTGTATTTCGCTGATTGGCTGCGCCTGATCGGCCTCGCGTTCACCGCTTCCGCCGCTTGGTATGCCCTGCGCCGGCCGTTGCCAATCGGCGGCCTCACAGTGGGCAGCGGCGGCGAGGCCGTGCTGTTTTTGCAGTCGCAGCAAATTGCCGTGGCGGCCACCTTGCGCGGCGGCGAGGTGTTGCCGTGGTTGCAACTCTTGCACTGGCAAACCGACGGCGGCCGGCAGATTTACCAAGCCGTGTGGCCGGATTCCGCCGATGCCGAAGGCCTGCGCCGCCTGCGCGTGTGGGCGAGGTGGGGGCAGGCGCGGAAGAAATGGAGCAAGCCGGTGGATCGGCAGGATTCCCGCTAAAAAACGGCCGTGCCAACGCGGCATACTTTATTGGTTTTTTATTGCACACAGGATTCAACCCTATGACCAATCCCAACTACCTTATCCTGCCCAGCCGTTTCGGTTTTGCCGAAACGCTGGCCGTGTTGAAACAGGCTTTTGCCGCCAAGCAGATTACCCTGTTTGCCGAAATCCCACATTCCGCGCTGGCCGCCGAGCACGGCCTGCCGCTGGCGCCTGCCAGCCTGCTGATTGTCGGCCACCCGGCCAAAGGTACGCCGCTGATGCAGGCCGATTTGCTGCTGGCTGCCGAGCTGCCGCTGAAAGTGTTGGTGTACGAGCAAAACGGCCGCGTGCAGGTGCTGTACCGCCGCGTGTTGCCGCTTGTGGCGGAGCGCGGTTTGGATGCGGCCGAAACTGCCGCCGCGCAAATCGATGCCGCCACGGGCGCACTGATTGCCGCCGCGCTGGAGAGTGTGCCGGGCTGAATTTTGCTGCGGTATAATGCGGCGGCAAAAGGCTACCTGAAAAGGTTTAACCGTTTTCAGGTAGCCTTCGTCAGTTAAAGCAGGTTACCTGAAAGCACCGTTCAAAATCCGGGTCAGCAAGCGCTTGGCACGGTAATGCCGACCGATACTGTTATTTTCAGCTAGCCTTCGCCAAGCCGCCCATACCGGCATACAGGCTACCTGAAAACCCGTTTGGCATTTTCAGGTAGCCCTCAAACAAGGTTGAACAAATGAAAACACTCTCCCAATGGCTCACCCACCTTGAAACCGCCTACACCGGCGGCACCGCCCACAGCCACGGCAGCATTGATTTGGGCTTGGGGCGCGTGCTCGCGGTGAAAGAGCGGATGGGTTTGCAGCCGCAATGCCCCGTAATCGTGGTGGCCGGCACCAACGGCAAAGGCTCGGTGTGCGCCTTTTTGGAAAGCATCTACCGCGCCGCCGGCTTCAAAACCGGCATGCTCACCAGCCCGCACATTCTGCGCTACAACGAGCGCATCTGCGTGAACGGCCAACCTGCTGCCGATGAAACCATTGCCGCCTCTTTCGAGCGCATCGAAGCCGCACGCGGCGATACCGCACTCACTTATTTCGAGTTCAACACCTTGGCCGCCGTGGATATTTTCCGGCGCGCTGAAACCGATGTGATGATTCTGGAAGTCGGGCTCGGCGGCCGGTTGGACGCAGTGAATATTTTTGACGGCGACGTATCGGTGGTAACGTCGGTGGATTTGGATCACCAAGCCTTTTTAGGCGACACAGTGGAGCAGGTGGCCTTTGAAAAGGCGGGCGTATTCCGCGCGGGCAAACCTGCTGTCTGCGCCCAAAACCCGCCACCCGAATCGTTGCGCCGCCACGCCGAAGCCATCGGCGCCGACCTCCTGCTGGCCGGGCGCGATTTCGGCTTCAGCAAGCTGGAGCAGCAGCAATGGTCGTTTCACTTTCATCCTGAGCACAGCCGCCTGTTTTCAGGTAGCCGCAACCGCAACGCGCTGCCTTTTCCCGCCCTGCGCGGCGGCTACCAGCTGGGCAATGCCGCCTGCGCGCTGGCCGTGCTCGAATGCTTAAATGCACGGCTGCCGGTGGATATCGGCGCCATCAAACGCGGGTTGTTGCTGGTGAGCCACCCCGGCCGTTTCCAGGTGTTGCCCGGCCGCCCGCTTACCATATTGGATGTCGGCCATAATCCGCACGCCGCCCGTGCTTTGCGTCGCAGCCTGATGGCGCTGCCGTTTGCCGAAAAACGGCTGGCGGTGTTCAGCATGTTGGCCGATAAAGATATCGACACTGTGGTTTCCCTGCTGCAAGACCAGTTCGACGAATGGCTGGTTGCCCCGCTGCCGCTGCCGCGCGGCCTTTCGGCGGAAGCCTTGCAGCAGCATCTGGAAGCGGCGGGAGCGGCCAATGTTCGCCTGTTTGCCAGCGTGGGCGAGGCCTATCGTGCCGCCTTATCGGAGGCGGGGGAAAATGATAGAATCGTGGTATTTGGTTCGTTTCATACGGTGGCCGAAGTGATGGGCGCACCGCAACAGGAATAAGGAATTATGCCACCCCAATCCAACCCGAATTGGCGCCATCTGGAAGAATACGAGCAGATTAAGCGCAAAAACCGCCGCCGCTTGGTGGGCGCGCTGCTGCTCACTACGGTGGTGGCGCTGCTGCTGGCCAAAGTGATGGGCAGCAGTCAAAATACTGCTGCGCCGGGCGAAATCACCGTGAGCGGCGGCAGCGAAACTGCGGCTTCCATGGTGGTGGAAACCCAGCCGCTGCCCGAGCCGGTGGCCGAAGTGCCGACTGATGCCGACACTGCGGTGGAAATGCAGCCGCAGCCGGTATCTGCGCCGTCTGTTGAGCCGGAAGCAGTGGTTGTGGAACCTGCTCCGCCTGCGCCGCAGCCCGTGCAACCGGCCAAGCCGGTGGAGGCGCGCACCACGGTATTGCCCAATCCTCTGGCCAACTCCGGCAACGCGGCCAATCCACCACCGAGCCGCCCGGCTGCGCCGCCGGTGCGGGCGGAAAGCAAGCCTGCGCTGCAGCCGCGTGTAGAAGCCAAGCCGGTGCCTGCCGAGCCGCGCGCGCAACCGGCGGAAAACAATAAACCGGCAGCCCAGCCGCAGGCCAAACCTGCCGTGCCGGAAACCCCGCGCCGCGCCGAGGGCGTGAAACCGCAAACGCCGGCCGTGCAGCCGAATGAGCGCCGTGCCGAAAGCAAACCGGCTGAACCGAAGCCGACCGAACAGAAACCAGCCGAGCGCCGCCGCCCAGCTGAACGTCGGCAGGAACGTAAGCCAAACGGCAACCGCCTCTCGCCGGAAGATATTTTGAACAACCGCGCTGCCAACCATGTGGCCGGTAATGGCAAAGCTGCCGATAATCAAGCGGCGCAGACGGAGCGGCGCATGGTGATTCAGGTGGGTGCTTACACCACCGAAGAGCAGGCACGCGCCGTGCAAAAACGGCTGGCCGATGCGGGCGTGAGCGCCTATGTGGCGCCGCCGGCCAACAAAGGCGGCAACGCGCTCTACCGCGTGCGCACCGGCTCATATCCCAACCGCCAGGCCGCCGGACAGGCAATGGGCAAAATTAAATCGCAGGGGCTGGACGGCATCCTGCTGGAGCGCTGATGACTTTGTTTGACTATCTTGCGCTGCTGGTGATCGCGGCGTTTACCCTGATTTCGCTGTTTCGCGGCGTGGTGGCCGAATTGGTGGGCTTGGTTTCTTGGCTGGGCTCGCTGCTGGCGGCCAAGCTGCTTGCTCCATCAGTGGGCGACTGGCTTTCAGGTAGCCTCAAGCCGCATGCGCTGGCGGTGGTGGCCGCGTTTATCGGCGTGTTCCTGCTGGCGCGGCTGCTGTTCCGGCTGCTGCAAACCTTGCTCACTTCTTCTGCCGGCGCGGCCGGGTTGGGCGGGGCAAACCGCCTGCTTGGCGGTGTGTTTGGCGCGGTAAAGGGGGTGCTGGCGGTAACGCTGGCGGTGCTGGTTTGCGCGTTTACCGATTTGCCGAAGAGCGAGGAATGGCAGCATTCGCAAACCGCATTTGTTTTTGAGGGCTTGGCCCAACTGGCCGTGCCGTATCTGCCGCCGTTTATGGCGGATCGTGTCGACTACCGGCAAGCGCCGGGGGAGTGAATTTATGTGTGGCGTATTGGGCATGGTGGCTTTTGAGCCGGTGAATCAGTTACTGTATGACGGATTGCAGGTGTTGCAGCACCGCGGACAGGATGCGGCGGGCATCGTAACCGCCGAGGGCGAGATGCTCCATATGCATAAAGATACCGGCATGGTGCGCGATGTGTTCCGCACGCGCGATATGCGCAACCTGGTGGGCAATGCCGGCATCGCCCATGTGCGCTATCCCACCGCCGGCAACGCGGGCAGCAGTGCTGAGGCGCAGCCATTTTATGTGAATTCGCCCTTCGGCATCGTGCTGGCGCACAACGGCAACCTCACCAACCCCGAAGAGCTTGAGGCCAATTTATGCCGCCGCTACCTGCGCCATATCAATACCGGCTCTGATTCCGAAGTGCTGCTCAATGTGTTGGCCAGCGAGTTGCAGCACGTGATTGGCAGCCGCAGCAAGCTGGAAGTGGACGATGTGTTTGATGCCGTGGCTGCGCTCAACCGCCAAGTGCGCGGCGCATACGGGGTGGTGGCGCTGATTGCCGGCTACGGTATGCTCGCCTTCCGCGATCCGCACGGTATCCGCCCGTTGGTGTTGGGCAAATCTACCGACGAAGCGGGGCGCACCGCTTATATGGTGTCTTCCGAATCCATCGTTTTCCCCGGTTTGGGCTACGAATTGGTGCGTGATATCGCACCGGGCGAAGCCGTATTTATCGGCTTTAACGGCGAGTTCCACAGCCGCCAATGCGCCGAAGCGCCGCGCCTTTTGCCCTGCCTGTTTGAATATGTGTATTTTGCCCGCCCCGATTCCGTGATGAACGGCGTATCGGTGTACCAAGCCAGGCTTGATATGGGCGTAACCTTGGCAGAAAAAGTGAAACGCAGCCTGCCGGCAGACGAAATCGACGTGGTGATGCCCATCCCAGATACCAGCCGCCCAAGCGCCTTGCAGCTGGCCATGCACCTGGGTAAACCCTACCGCGAAGGCCTCATCAAAAACCGTTACATCGGCCGCACCTTCATCATGCCCGGCCAAGCCACGCGAAAAAAATCCGTGCGCCAGAAGCTCAACCCCATCGACAGCGAATTTGCCGGCAAATCCATCCTGCTGGTGGACGACTCCATCGTGCGCGGCACCACTAGCCGCGAGATTGTGGAAATGGTGCGCGCCGCCGGGGCGCGGAAAGTGTATTTTGCCTCCGCCGCCCCCGAAGTGCGCTACCCCAATGTGTACGGCATCGACATGCCCACCCGCGCCGAATTGATTGCCAACGGCCGCAGCGCCGAGCAAATTGCCGCCGAAATTTCTGCCGACGGTGTGGTGTTCCAAGATTTGGACGACTTGGAAAACGTGGTGCGCGCGCTCAACCCCGCCATCGAAGGCTTCGACAGCTCCTGCTTCAACGGCTGCTACGCCACCGGCGACATCGACGAAGGCTACCTGAAACGCCTTTCCGATCGCCCAAAAGGCAGCAGCACAGCCCCTGCCGGCCAGATGGAACACAGCATCCGTGTGGATTCGCTACGGGAATAATAAATGGCGGAAGCCGGCTTTGAGGCCGGCTTCTTTGGTTTGGCGGGGTAGGGCGGTTTCAGGTAACCTCAAATGTGAAAAAGCTACCTGAAAACTAGATAATACGCCTGTTATCGGGAACTAACAAAAATCGGTACAGCGCTGGCTTGCCTGGCCGGATGTCTGTATTACTTGTGGCTTGCCGCCTTGTGCCAATTTTGTTAGTCCGCCATATCGCGCCGCAAAGCAGCCTTAGCTAGGTTAAGACATCGCCCCACTTCGTTGAAACCCCATTTTCAGGTAGCCTTTGCCTCAGGAGACCAAGTGATGAGTAACAAAAAACGTATCTGCCAAGAGCAGCAAACCTTCGATCAGCTCTATCAGTCGCAGGAGCAGGAAATCCTGGTGCTTACTGATAGCAGTAGCGGCGGTGGTGCGGGCAAGGGCGGGCGCGATGTGTTGTGGACGGCCAGCCGCCATTGTGCCGCCTATATCGATGCCGACGGCCAATGCCACCGACAAACCGTGCGGCTCGAATGGCTGGTAGAAAGCACCGTCCCCGAACACTACCGCTTTTCCCTGCGCCCCAACTGCATCTACCGCCTGCGCGTGCGGCCGCAGCGTGAAGACAGAGACTTTTCCATGCCTTGCTTTATGCTGTTGGAAATCTTGGCAGAAAACCCGGATTCGCCCGCCTTGCAGGCCGAGCTGGAGCATTATCTGACGCCGGTGGTGTTGAACGAGCCGGGCATCGGCCAATTTACCCTCAACCGCGATTTCGCCAGCTTTGAAGGCCATGCCGATTGGTTGGGGCAGGAAGTGCATATTTTGCTTGATGTCGATGCCGGCCATGAAGAAAGCGCCAATCAAGCCCTCGCCCTATTGCGCCGCCTGCACAGCCAAGCTGCTGAATTCGACCGCTGCTGGCGCCGTTTTGCCGCCGAACAGCTGCTGGAAGACGCGGTAAACTGGCAGGAGGAAACCGACGAGCCAGTCGTGCCGCCGGAAAGTCTGGATACTGAAGCGTTTGCGCGTTGTATCGAATTGTCCGAGCTCGCGTTGCAGAAGGAAGGGTTCACTGCCTACTACGACGATGGCGATTTGTTTTTCGGACACGTGATTCTGGTGGAAGGCGGGAAGGACGGCGAGCCGGATGATGCGTATATTGCGGGCTGAATATGCTGTTTGATTACGGGCTGATGAGGATTTTCAGGTAGCCTCTCCGCCCTCTTGAGGCTACCTGAAAAATATCAGCTACGGCAAAATGGAAAATAGTACTTGGACTGTTTAGGCAACCGGATGATTTCCCCGATAACCAAGGAATCTGATAGATGGATACTGCTTCTCCAACTCCCTCGCCACGCCCTTTGGGTTTGACCATCCTGTGCCCGCTGCTGCTGGCGTACGGCATTGCTTGGCCGCTGCTGATGATTATTGCGATGGGCAAGTTGGCCGGTAGTTGGGAGAGGTTTGAATGGGAGATGCTTGAAGTGTACAGAATCAGCCCGAGAATCGTATTCATCCATTTCATCCTCGGGAGTATTGAACCGTTTGCGGTGTCGTTTGGGATATTGTTATGTGCAGCGGGATTGTGGTATCGCCATAAATGGGCGCGTGTGGTATTTTTGTGTGGAGGCCTGCTGCATTTTGGGTGGCTGGTCGGCAACCAGTTAATCGTTTGGGTGGAGAGGGACATTTTCGGCTCTACGATTTTCGATAACAGGCCTTTCTTCATTCCATGGCTAGATATGCTCTGCTTCAGCGCCGTCATCCTCTATCTTTACCTGCGCGTGCCGGAAACCTATTTCCGCGAAGCCGCCCCGACCACCATTATCAAAATTCAAAAATCATGACCCCATACGACTACTGCCACCAAAAAGCCGAAGAGAGCGGCTCCAGTTTTCTGGCCGGTTTCCGCTTTCTGCTGCCGGAAAAACGCCGTGCCATGACGGTGCTGTATGCCTATTGCCGCGAGCTCGATGACGTGGCGGACGACTGTGCTGACCCGGCCGTGGCGGCGCAAACGCTGGCCTGGTGGCGGCAGGATGCGGCCAAGGTGTTTCACGGCGCGGCCTTGCCGGAGCATCCGGTCAATCAGGCCATGCGCGAAGTGGCGCCGGCCTACGGGCTACCTGAAAACGAATTGGCCGCCGTGATTGACGGCGTGGAAATGGATTTGACCCCGGCGCGTTATGCCGATTTCGCCGCCTTGCAGCAATACTGCCAGCGCGTGGCCGGGGTGGTGGGGCGGCTGATTGCCCGCATCCTCGGTTTCCAAGATGCCGCCGTGCTGGATTATGCCGACAAAATGGGCTTGGCCCTGCAACTCACCAACATCATCCGCGATGTGGGCGAAGACGCGGTGGCCGGGCGGATTTACCTGCCGGTGGAAGATTTGCAGCGCTTCAACGTGCCCGCCGCCGACTTGCTGCAACGCCGAAACAGCCAAGAGTTTGCCGAGCTGATGGCTTTTCAGGTAGCCCGTGCCCGCCAAACCTACAGCGAAGCCGTGGCTCTGCTGCCTGCTGCCGAGCGGCGCGGCCAGAAGGCAGGGCTGGTGATGGCCGCCATCTACTACGCGCTCTTAAACGAAATCGAGCGCGACGGCGCGGCCAATGTGCTGCGCTACAAGCTGGCGATTCCGAAGCCGCGCAAAGCGCGGATTGCCCTGAAAACCTGGCTCTTGGGGTTTAAGCCATGAGCGCCGCGCCGCGTGTGGCGGTTATCGGCGGCGGTTGGGCGGGGCTTTCGGCGGCGGAAGCGCTGTGCGGCCGGGCGCAAATCACCCTGTTTGAGGCCGGGCGGCAGTGCGGTGGCCGCGCCCGCGCGTTGGGCGGCGGCAGCGGTTTTGCCCATGCCGACAACGGCCAGCATATTTTGGTGGGCGCGTATCGGCAGGTGCTGGATGTGCTGGCGCGCTGCGGCGTGCGCGAAGAAGAAGCATTTTTGCGTCTGCCGCTGCAATGGCATTTGGCCGACGGCCTGCAATTTGCCGCCCGTCGCCTGAGTGCGCCGCTGCATTTGCTTTTCGGCGTGTTGGGCGCACGCGGCATCGGTTGGGGCGAGAAAACGGCGCTGCTGCGCCAGATGCGTGCCTTACAAAGCCTGCGCTTGGCGGAAGATGTTCCCGTGGCTGCTTGGCTACGGCAGCAGCAAGTATCGCACCGTTTGCAGCAGCAGTTTTGGCAGCCTTTGGTGTGGGGCGCAATGAACACCGCTTTGGATCAGGCTTCGCTGCAACGCCTGCAAAATGTGCTGCGCGACGGCGTGTGGGCGGAGCGCGCAGCCAGCGATTTCTTGCTGCCCAAGCAGGATTTGGGGCAGCTGTTTGCCGAGCCGGTGTGCCGGCGCCTGCAAAAATACGGCGCACAAATCCGGCTGGAAACGCGTGTGCCGCAGATTGAACAAACGCTTTCAGGTAGCCTGTTGGTGAACGGCGAAGCCTTTGATGCCGCCGTGTTGGCCGTTGCGCCCTATCATGTGCCGTCACTGCTGCCAGAGGCCGCCCCGCCTGAGGTTGCCACTGCGCTGGATGCTTTGGCATATCACGCCATCACCACCGTGTATTTGCGTTATCCCGTTTCGCCCGAGCTGCCCGCGCCGATTACCGGCCTGGCCGAAGGCACGGCGCAATGGTTTATCGACCGCGATGCGCTCGGCTTCGGGCGCGGCGAAGTGTCCGCTGTGATTTCCCTGTCCGACCAATACGGCAAACTCAGCCGCGAAGAGTGGGTCAGGCGCGTGCAGCACGATTTGCGGCGCATTTGCCCGCACTTGCCGCGCCCCACTGCCGCCCAAGTGATCACCGAAAAACGCGCCACCACCGCCAGCCGCACCGACAACCCTGCCATCCCCACTGCCTGGCTGCGCCATCAGCATATCTACCTCGCTGGCGACTACCTCCACCCGCGCTACCCCGCCACGCTGGAAGCCGCCGTG